>JAISQW010000004.1 GCA_031273925.1 Endomicrobium sp.
GAATTAATAATGCCGATAGCTATGGAGGAGCAATTAAGATTTGCGATTAGAGAAGGTAGCAGAACTGTTGGTTCAGGAATTGTAACTGAAATTTTAGATTAATTAAGAAATATTTTATACAATAAAGAAATTAGTTAGAAAATTAAATAAGGTTAATTATTATATGGTAAATGAGAAAGCAGTTATCACACAACGTTTAAGAATTAAATTACGAGCATATGATCATAAAATGTTAGATGATTCAATTGCTAAAATAATAAATACAGCAAAACGTACTGGAGCTACTATAACTGGGCCAATACTTTTGCCAACTATTAAAAAAAAATATACCGTTAATAAATCTGTTCACACAGACAAAAAATCTCGTGAACAGTTTGAAATGAGAATTCATAAAAGATTGATTGATATTCGTGATCCATCTTCAAAAACTATTGAAGAATTAACAAAACTAGATTTACCTGTTGGTGTTGATATTGAAATAAAAATGTAATCTTAATGATTAACAAAGTAAAAAAAAAGAGGTTTTGTGTTGAAATTTATAATTGGCGAAAAAATTGGTATGACACAAATTTTCGATGTTAGTGGTAGTGTTATTCCTGTAACAATAGTGAAAGCAGGTCCTTGTATTGTTACTGCTATGCGTACAGTTGAAAAAGATAATTATTGTGCTGTTCAACTTGCTTTTGGTGATATAAAAGAAAAAAAACTCAATAAGTCCATTATTGGATTTTTCAAAAAAAATAATCTTCCTTTCAAAAAAAATATTCGTGAATTTAAAATTCCATTTTCTGAAATTAAAAAGTTTTTGATAGGTCAAGAAATAAAAGTAGATATATTTAACATTGGAGATTACGTTGATGTTTGTGCTTTATCAAAAGGTAAAGGATACGCTGGTGTTATTAAAAGACATAATTTTAGTATGCAACCTAAAACTCATGGACAATCTGATAAAACTCGTGCTAGAGGATCAAGTGGTGGTCAGGGGCCTCAAAGGGTTTTTAAGGGCATGAAAATGGCTGGACATCTTGGTAATAAATATGTTACAATACAAAAGTTGCGTGTTGTGAAGGTATTTTTAGAACAAAATATTTTATTGATTAAAGGTGCGGTTCCTTCGGTCAATACTGGACTTTTGTTAATAAGTTCCACAATTAAAAATTTCAAAAATTTTAAAGTACTAAAGTAATTATTACAAATAGAGATAAAATATGAATCTTGAAACAATAGTTTATAATGTAAATGGATTTGAAAGTGGAAAAATGAAACTTCCAATTTTATTTAATACTAAGATTTCGGATGTACTTTTACATGAAGTTGTAGTAGCATATTTAAATAATAAAAGGTCAGGTACACATAAAACAAAGTCAAGAGGTGAAGTTTCTTTTTCTGGTGCTAAACCATGGAAACAGAAAGGAACTGGTAATGCTCGTGCTGGTCAAAGAAATTCTCCTTTATGGAGAAAAGGTGGCGTTGTTTTTGGGCCTAAGCCTAAAAGCTATTATATAAAAATATCTAAACGAAAAAAAAGAATATCTTTAAATATGGCTCTTACTTTACAATTTCAAAAAAAAAACATTATTGTTATTGATTCAATAAGTATTGATTCTGCAAAAACAAAAAAAGTTGCAAACCTTTTAAAAAATTTAAAGATTATAAATAATAAAGTTATTTTTATGATATCGCTTAATGATTCTAATTTGAGATTGGCATCAAGAAATATCAAAAATGTGATAATTGAAAATGCAAAAAACATAAATACTTATCAAGTGCTTTTGGCAGATAAATTAGTTACTACACAAGAAGCAATTGATTTAATAAATAAAAGACAATCTAGTATAGAAATAAAATGAATATAAAAAATATTTTAAAAAAATTAATAGTTTCAGAAAAAGCGTCTATTATGAAAAAAAATGATAACAAATATACATTTGTTGTTCATAAAAACGCTAATAAATTTCATATTAAACAAGCTATTAAAGATTCATTTAATGTGGAAGTTAGCAACGTTCGTATTTTAAATTATTCAGGTAAAATAAAAAGAATAGGTATTTATTCTGGATATAAAAGTAATTGGAAGAAGGCAATAATAAAACTTAATAAAGGTCAAGAGATTCATTTTAATTGACAAAAAGTAAATTTCTATTGTAAAAAGGTTTTATTATTAGTTTATTAATAGGGAAGTATAATAATGTCAATTAAGGTTTTTAGGCCATATACACAATCAAGACGTCAAATGTCTGTTTCCAATTTTTCAGATATAACAAAGAAAAAACCAGAAAAGTCTTTAATAAAACCTTTAAAAAAAAAGGGTGGTCGTAATAATACAGGTAAAATAATGGTTCGTTTTAGGGGTGGTGGTAGTAAAAGATTTCATAGAATTATAGATTTTAAAAGAAATAAGTTTGATATCTTAGCAAAAGTTATAGCTATTGAATATGATCCTGGCAGATCAAGTAGAATAGCTCTTTTAAAATATGAAGATGGTGAAAAGAGATATATAATACAACCTTTAGGTGTAAATATTGGAGATTCTTTATTGTCTGGTCCAAATGCTGATATAAAATCTGGTAATTCTCTCCCGCTTATAAATATTCCTATAGGTACTTTTATACACAATTTAGAATTATCGACTGGTAAGGGTGGGCAGTTGGTTCGTTCGGCTGGAACAGCAGCCCAAATTCTTTCTAAAGATGCTAATTATGCTCGTATAAGAATGCCTTCAAATGAAATAAGGTTAGTACGTGTGAATTGTTATGCAACAATTGGGCAGGTTGGTAATTTAGATCACGAAAATATAATACTAGGGTCAGCAGGAAGGAATCGTCACATTGGCAGAAAATCTCATGTTAGAGGAACAGCCATGAATGCAGTTGACCATCCTCATGGAGGTGGTAGAGGAAGGTCTAAAGGAAATAATCAACCTAGAAGTCCATGGAATCAGCCATCAAAAGGATTTAAGACGAGATCTAAAAAAATTTGGGATTGGATGATATTAAGTTATCGTAATGAATCTAAATAGTAATTTTTAGGAGTTTATTATTATGAGTCGTTCTATAAAAAAAGGTCCTTATGTAGATGAAAAACTTTTAAAAAAAATTAAAAAATTAAATGAATCAATGGAAAAAAAGATAGTTAAAACATGGGCAAGATCTAGTGTAATAACACCAGATTTCGTAGGTCATACATTAGCTATACATAATGGCAGAAAATTTATTCCTGTATTTATCACTGAACAAATGGTTGGGCATAAATTGGGTGAATTTGCTTTAACAAGAACTTTTAGAAGTCATGGTGGAATGGTTACAAAATCACAAGAAATTTCTTAATTTCAATTTTGTTGTTAATGAAAGAATTATGTAAATAAAAATAAAAATATTAAGGTAAAAGTATGGAAGCTAGGGCAACAGTTAAATTCGTAAGGCATACATCTAGAAAAATAAACCAGATTCTTATGCTTATTAGAGCTAAAAAGGTTGAAGTAGCATTTGGAATTCTCTCTTTTATTCATAAATCAGCTTCATTATGCGTTAACAAAGTTTTAAAAAGTGCTGTTGCAAATGCTGGCAAATTAGAGAATTTTTCAAATCTTAAAATAAAATCAGCATGGGTTGGAAACGGACGCACTTTGAAAAGAATGCGAGCTGGTCCAATGGGTAGAAGTATGCCTATAAAAAAAAGAACATCACATTTAACAATAGTTGTTACAGATGAAAATTAATGTGCTATTGTTACTATTTTATATATAAAAATATGTAAACATTTTAAAATTAAGAAAAAATGTTATAGAATAAAATATATTTTTTTTAAATAGATAAGGAGAAATATGGGTCATAAAGTACATCCAAAAAGTGTAAGATTGGGATATATTTCAGATTGGGAATCAAAATGGTTTAATTTAAAAGAGATGCCAAATTTTATAGAAGAAGATTATCGTGTTAGGGTTTATTTAAAAAATAAACTTAAGTTAGCATTAGTGTCAAGAATTGTTATTGAAAGATCAGGTAAATATTTGCGTATAAATGTTCATACAGCTCGTCCCGGTGTTGTAATTGGTAAGAGTGGACAAGGGATTGATAATCTAAAAAAAGAAATAGAATTTTTAACAAATAAAAAAAGTTTTATTAATGTTATAGAAGTAAAAAAGCCAGAAATTGATGCTCGTCTTGCAGCTGAAAGTATTGCTTTACAGTTGGAAAAAAAAATTAATTTTAGAAGAGCGATGAAAAAAACAATTGAAAAAGCAATGATAGCTGGTGCCAATGGAATAAAGGTTATGGTTTCTGGTAGACTTGGTGGTGCAGAAATAGCAAGGACTGAATGGCTTAAAGAAGGAAGAGTTCCATTACAAACTTTTAGAGCAGATATAGATTATGGTTTTGTTGAAGCTTCTACAACTATGGGTCAAATTGGTGTTAAGGTTTGGATATTTAAAAAAGAATTTTTTAAAAAAACATCGAAAGAATTATTTGAAGAAGTAAAACTTATGGATTTAACAAAATCAGTTAACTAGTACATCAAATAAAGTTTGCTCGTAAGTATGGATTGTATTATATAAACTTGAATAAGTATATAAAAGGTAAAAATATATGTTAATGCCAAAAAAAGTTAAATATAGAAAGATACATAGAGGAAGAATGAAGGGAAAAGCTAAGAGAGGTACTTGTTTAGCTTTTGGCAAATACGGTATTCAAGCACTTGAACCTGTATGGTTAAGTAACAATCAAATAGAAGCTGCACGTATAGTACTTTCGAGATCTATAAGAAAAGGTGGTAAGATTTGGATTAGAGTTTTTCCTGATAAACCGATTACTAAAAAACCCGCTGAAACTAGGATGGGTAAAGGTAAGGGCGATCCTCAATTTTGGGTGGCAGTTGTAAAACCTGGACGAATACTATTTGAAATAGAAGGTATATCAGAAATTGAAGCAAAAAAAGCTTTTATTCTTGCTTCAAATAAACTTCCCATACACACAAAATTTTTGATCAGAGAAAATATTTAATAATGAAAAAGAATGATTTTAATGCAATAAAAGATATATCAGTGGATGAACTTAGTATGAAACTTAAAGAATTACAGGAAAAACTTTTTAAGTTAAAACTTCATCATTCGATTGGTAATTTAAAAAATCCTATGGAAATAAGAAAAACAAAAAGAAGTATAGCAAAAATAAAAACAATTATTTTTATAAAGATACATAGAGTGAATGTTTAATAAAAAAGGCAATAAGTGAGGAAAAATGATAGAACGTAGAAAACGTAAATATCGTGTAGGAGTAGTTGTTGGAGATAAATGTGATAAAACAAGGATAGTTTCTGTTGAAAGAACGCATAGGCATCCTTTATATGGACGTATATCACGTATTAAAAGCAAAGTTGTTGTACACGATGAAAAAAATATTTCTCATGTTGGTAATATGGTTAAAATATTAGAGTCTAGACCTTTATCAAAAACAAAAAGATGGATATTAATTAAAATTTTATAAATATCCTATTTGTTATATTGTTCTTATCAAAAATTAGTAAATAAAATTTAAAAGGAAATATATAAAATGATTCAAGAGAGGACTATTTTAAATGTAGTTGATAATTCTGGTGCCAAAAAGATACGTTGTTTTAGGGTTACAAAAGGATTAAGACGTCGTTATGCTAGTATTGGTGATATAATTCATGCATCTGTACAACATGCATTACCCCATTCAAATATTAAAAAGGGTGATATTGTTAAGGCTGTAGTAGTACGCACAGTGAAAGAAGTTAGACGTAAAGATGGTACTTATATTAAATTTGATGATAATGCAGCTGTTATTGTTAATGAAAATGGTGAACCTGTTGGAACTCGTATTTTTGGACCAATTGCCAGAGAACTTAGAGAAAAGAATTATTTAAAAATAATTTCTTTAGCACCAGAAGTGGTATAGAGATGTTTATCTATCATTAAATAGTAATTTTTAAAAAAAATAATAAAAAATAGGAAACTAAATAAATGTTTAACATTAAAATGAAAGATGAAGTTATGGTTTTAGTAGGTAAAGATAAAGGCAAAAAAGGAGAAGTAATTGGCGTTTTTAAGAATAAAAATAAGATTGTTGTTTCAAATATAAATTTTATTAAAAGACATATTAAACCAACTCGTGAGTATTCAGGTGGAATTAAAGAAATTGAAGCCCCTATTTCTGTTAGTAATGTTATGCTTATATGTAAAAAATGTGATCGTGTTTTTAGGCCAAAATTTGATAAACTTTATAATGGTAAAAAAATTAGATTGTGTCGTAAATGTGGAGAAATAGTTATGTAGAATTTTTGAATTTGCTTTGTTTCCATAATTTTGATACTATAAACCGTTGTTAATTAGAAAGTAGAGAAGGGTATTGTATGATAATTGATAGTGAATGTGCAATGAAAGAATATAGGTCGCGTCTAAAGTGTTTTTATTTAGAAAATATAGTTCGTGATCTTAAAAAGCGTTTTAATTTTAAAAATATACATCAAATTCCACGGCTTGATAAAATTGTTATAAATATGGGAATAAGTGAAGCAAAAGAAAATATTAAAGTTTTAGATATTGCAGTATTAGAACTTGCAGCTATCACTGGACAAAAACCTGTGATATGTCGTGCAAAACATTCTATTTCAAATTTTAAAATTCGTAAAGGAATGCCGATAGGTATTAAAGTAACTCTTAGAAATGTCAGAATGTATGAATTTTTAGATAGATTTATTAACATTGCTATTCCGCGTATAAGAGATTTTAGAGGAATTAGCAGTAGTTGTTTTGATGGTCGTGGTAATTTTAATATTGGTTTAATTGAACAGTATATTTTCTCTGAAGTTGATATTGAAAAGTCAGATAAAGCTAGAGGTATGAATGTAAGTATAGTAACTACAGCTAAAGAAGATGGTATTGCAATGGCATTATTAGAAAGTTTTGGAATGCCATTTAAAAAGAATAACAATATAAGTTATTATAAAAAAAAGTGAAAGGTGTTTTTTTATGGCAACAATTTCTGCTGTAGCAAAAATGCGCAAATCGCAAAAATTTGCTACTAGACGTAGAAATAGGTGTAGGTTATGCGGAAGATCAAGAGGATTTTATAGGGATTTTGGAATTTGTAGGATATGTTTGCGTAATTTAGCACGTAATGGTGAAATTCCTGGTGTTACAAAATCAAGTTGGTAATAAAATTTTAAAGAAGGTATAATATGGGTGTAATTATGGATCCAATTTCAGATATGTTTGTACGTATTAGAAATGCTGCTATGAAATTTCATGAAAAAGTTGATATGCCATCTTCAAAAATAAAAATAGCAATAACTAAAATTTTTAAAGAAGAAGGTTATATTTTGGATTATAAGAATATTAATATTAATGGTCAAAATATTTTAAGAATTTACCTTAAATATATAACTGATAGCAAAAAAAATGTCATTTGTGGTATAAAAAGAATTTCAAAATCTAGTTTAAGAATATATAGTGGGTATAAAAGCATACCTAAAACGGTTGGTGGTTTAGGGGTTACTATTATTTCTACTTCTAAAGGTTTAATGACTGATAAACAGTCAAGAAATAAAAAAATTGGTGGAGAAGTAATAGGTTGTATTTGGTAGAATGTATATATTATTAAGAGTTTCTATATTGTGGGGATAAAAAATGAGTCGTTTGAGTAAAAAGCCAATTTCTGTTTCAAGGAATATCAATTCAACTTTTAAAAATGGAATTTTTGAAGTAAATGGTCCAAATGGAAAACTTTCATTAGTTATTAATAGTAAAATAACTATAAAAATTTGTGATTTTAATATTTTTGTTGAAGCTTTAGAGGAATCTCGAAAGTCTAATGTTTTACGTGGGCTTACAAGAGGACTTATTGTCAATATGATAAAAGGTGTTGAACATAGTTTTAAAAAGGAACTTGAAGTCGTAGGGCTTGGATATAAAGTAAATATAGAAAATAACGAAAATGGTTTTAAAAAACTGGTATTGTCTGTTGGTTTTTCTCATTTAGTAAATCTTTGTATACCGTATGATATAAAAGTTAATACAAATATTATGGCAAATAAAAATACTATAATTACTGTAGTTGGAATTGATAAGTACAAAGTAGGAGCATTTGCTGCACAAATTAGATTAGTAAAACCACCAGAACCTTATAAAGGCTTTGGCATAAGGTATCTCACTGAAAATATATTAAGAAAAGCAGGTAAAGCTGCTGCAAGTATGAAAAAATAATCTATGTTATTTTTATCTTTCGTATTTGTATAATTTTTATATTTAATTATAATATGAAAAATTCAAATAAAAGATTTAAATGTCGTGTAAAAAGAGTTAGAAACAAAATTTGTGGAACATCAGATAGACCACGTTTATGTGTTTATCGTGGATGTAATCATGTTTATGCACAGATAATTGATGACACAAAAGGCATTACTATTGTATCATCGTCAACTTTATCTCGTTATTTTAAAAATAAATCAAATAACTTGAATAATGGCACTAATATTATCGAATATGTAGGTAATTTTATAGCAAAAGAGGCATTAAAAAAAGGTATAAAAAAAGTGGTTTTTGATCGTAGAGGATATAAATATATTGGTAAAATTAAAATTCTTGCCGATGCTGTGAGAAAAAATGGACTAAAATTTTAATTTATTGTTGTTATTTTTTTTTAAAAAAAATAAATATTGAAATTATTAATAAATGATCTCTGTTGTGGGAGGATGGTATTTGTGAGCGGATTATGGAAGAAAAATAGTGGGCTAAAAGAGATAGTAGTTGCTATTAATAGAGTTGCAAAAGTTGTAAAGGGAGGTAAAAGATTTTCTTTTAATGCTTTAGTGGTAGTGGGGAATGGTATCGGTAAAGTTGGATGTGGCCTTGGTAAGGCTAATGAGGTGCAAGTTGCAATTAATAAAGGTATTGTACGAGCTTTAAAATCAATGATTTTAATTCAACTTGAAGGCGATACTATACCACATGAGATAATTGGTATTTTTGGTGCTGGTAAAGTTTTTTTAAAACCAGCAGCACCTGGGACAGGTCTTATAGCTGGTGGATCTGTAAAAGCAGTTCTTAATGTTGTTGGAATAAAAGATATTCTTACAAAATCTATGCGTTCATCAAACCCATTTAATGTGGTTTATGCAACAATCGATGCTCTTAAAAATCTTCGTTCAAAAAATGAAATTATTAAAATTAGGGGGAGTAATATATAATATATGATTGTAGGTTTAAATAATTTACATCCAGCAAAAGGTTCAAAACATAGGAAAAAGATTGTAGGACGTGGTGTAGGATCTGGCCACGGACGTACATCTACGCGTGGTTCTAAAGGACAAAAATCTCGTACAGGTGATGGATCAAAAAAAGTAGGATTTGAAGGTGGTCAAACTCCTATTTTTAGAAGGGTACCAAAGCGTGGATTTAGCAATAGGCGTTTTTGTAAAAAAAAATATAAAATTATCAATGTTGGTAGTCTTAATAATTTTAATGTTGATTCTGAAATTACTAATTCAGTATTAAAAAAAGCAGGATTTATCAAAAAAAATGATAATGTTAAGATTTTAGGAACAGGAAATATTGATAAAGCCTTAATAATTAAAGTTACAGCTTTTTCTAAGTCTGCGATTCGTAAAATTAAGGCTGCTGGAGGAGAAGCAGTAGTTGTTGGTAAATAATGATAAATAAATTGATAAACTATAAATAATAGAATATATGTTTAGAAAAATTTTTAATACACTTATAACATCTGAACTTAAAAAAAAGGTATTTTTTACATTATTAGTAATTTTTACTTATAGAATAGGTGCAATGATACCTGTCCCTGGAGTAAATACTGAAGCAATGAAGTCTATGTTTAAAGTCTACGGTGATGGTATTTTGGGTTTTTTAAATATGTTTTCAGGTGGTGCTCTTAATAGAATGTCAATATTTTCTTTGGGAGTTATTCCATATATAAATGCTTCTATTATAATGGGTTTAATCCAAAGTGCCCATATTTTTCCATATTTCGATAAACTTTCAAAAGAAGGATATCAAGGTAGAAAAATTCTTACACAAATTACGAGATTTGGAACTCTTTTACTTGGTATAATACAGTCCTTTGTGTTAGCTATTATGATTAGTAAAATACGTGCTCCTTCAGGTTTGTCTATAGTGGTTAATTTTTCACTATCGTGGATTATTTTAGCTGTTATCACTTTGGTTACAGGAACAATTATAATTATGTGGTTAGGAGAACAAATTACAGAAAGAGGTATAGGAAACGGTATATCTATTATAATTTTCTCTGGTATTGTAGAGAGACTTCCTCATGCAGTTTTTACTACAATAAAACTTATAAAATTAAAAGAATTTTCGATTTTTAACACTTTATTTCTTATAATCGTTATTATGGCAGTTTTGATTTTTGTAATATGGATTGAAACGGCACAAAGAAAAATTCCCATACATTATACAAAAAAAATAGTTGGTAAAAAAATATATAATAAGCAAACATCGTTTTTACCAATTAAAGTTGATCAATCTGGTGTTATTGCGGTAATATTTGCTGCATCTGTTTTATCTGTACCTTTAAGCATATCACAATTTGCTCCAGGATTGAAAGTTTTTGGCTTTCATATAGCAAAAAAGATAGCTGTGTTATTTAATAATGGGTCAATTATATATAATTTAACTTATGCATTTCTAGTTATATTTTTTTGTTATTTTTATAATTTTATATCATTTGACACTGAAGATATTTCAGAAAATATAAAAAAAGCTGGTGGATTTATACCTGGGATAAGACCTGGTGAGTATACTTCTAAATATATAAAAAATGTTTTAGAAAAAATCACACTTATAGGTGCACTATTTGTTGCATGTATTGCGGTTTTACCAGATTATTTGAAAAATATAATTAATGTTCCGTTTTTTTTTGGCGGTACATCTTTACTTATAATAGTTGGTGTTTCTATTGATACTATTGGCCAAATAGAATCAATTTTTATTATGCATAGTTATGAAAAGTTTTATAATAGATAAAAAATAATACTTGTATAGATTTCAAAAAACTGTTATTGACACTTTAACAAATAAGTAAATATTATTTTTATATTTTGAAGAAAAGGATAATGATAAAATAATGAATTATATACTTATAGGTCCACCTGGTTCTGGAAAAAGTACTCAAGCTCTAAAAATTACACGAAGATTAAACATAATACATTTATCGACTGGTAATATGTTTAGAGAAATGAAAGAATCAAATAAAATTGTAAACAAGTATCTTGCAACTGGACAGCTTGTGCCAGATGAAATAGTTAATGACATGATAAGTAAATTTTTTGAGAAAACTGATGTTAAAAGAGGATTTCTTTTGGATGGATTTCCAAGAACTATAAATCAAGCAAAGATGTTAAATAAAATACTTAAAAACCAAAAAATAAAAATAAATATAGTATTTTTTTTATCTATCGGTTTTGATGAGATAATTAAAAGAATATTAAAAAGAAAGACATGTTTATGTGGAATAAATTATGATAACATAACACTACTTTCAATAAAAAATTTGAAAAGATGCAATATTTGTGGTGGAGAGTTTTTGCAAAGAGATGATGATAAAATTGAAAAAGTAATTAGGACCAGATTGAGTATTTATGAAACTCAAACACAACCCTTAATTAAATTTTATGAAAATTTAGGATTACTTGTAAAAATAAAAGGGTGTAATGATGAGTTATGTGTATTTAAAGAAATAAATAGTTATTTTAATAAAAAATAAATTAATTAAAGTTATTGGTATTTTTTTTCGCATAGAGTATTTTTCATAATGAATTAAGTGAAAAAGAATAATAAAGGTAACAAAAGTTGTTTCTTAAGAAATATAATATAAAATTGAAAACAGCAGAAGAAATAGAAAAAATGCGAGTTGCTGGAAAAGTTGTTGGTGAAATTCTTTTTGAACTTTCCAGTATTATAAAACCTGGAATAACTACTAAATATATAGATGATTTTGTAGAAAACTACATAAGATCTCTTAATATGATACCAGCTTTTTTAGGTGTAGATGGTACGAATTATCCTTTTCCAGCATCTGCATGTATATCAGTTAATAATGAAATAGTACACGGAATTCCAAATACTTTACGTATTTTAGAATTTGGGGATATAGTATCAGTAGATATTGGAGTTATTTATCAGAATTATTATTCCGATGCATCAAAAACGTATGCAGTTGGTAATATTTCTAATGTTGCATCAAAACTTATTAGGATTACAGAATTATCTTTATATAAAGGGATAGAGCAGATATTGCCAGGAAATAGAATTGGTGACATTTCTAATGCAATTCAAAAAACAGTAGAAGATTCTGGATTTTTTGTTGTTAAAAATCTTGTAGGACATGGTATTGGTAAAGAATTACATGAAGATCCTCAAATTCCAAATTATGGTGAGGCAGGTGTTGGTATTAAACTTTTACCTGGTATGGTTTTTGCGATAGAACCTATGGTAAATGTTGGTACTTGTGATGTTTGTACTTTAGATAATGGTTGGACCATTGTCACTAAAGATGGTAGTTTAAGTGCTCATTTTGAACATACCGTTGCAATAACTGAATTTGGATATGAAATTTTAACAAGGGGATATAATATATAAATGGTCAAGGGAGGGAAAATTATAGTTGAGGGAAAAATTTTAGAATCTTTGCCAAATACAATGTTTAAAGTTGAAATTGAGAATGGAAATCATCTAATTTTGGCATATGTTTGTGGTAAAATGAGGATGCATTATATAAAAATTCTACCAGGAGATAAAGTTAAAGTTGAACTTTCTCAATATGATTTAACAAAAGGAAGAATAATCTATAGAGAAAAATAATAACGGAGTATTACAATAGAATGAAAGTTAAAGCATCTGTAAAACAAATTTGTAAGAAATGTAAAATAGTAAAGCGTAAGGGTATAATAAGAGTTTTGTGTTCTGACCCAAGACATAAACAAAGACAAGGATAGAAAATAAATGTGTGATATAAATAGGAATTTTGTACGTATTTTGATATTTTTCAGAAATTAAAGAAAGTATAAAAAAATGGGAGAAAGATTTGGAGGATAAATAAAATGGCTCGTATAGCTGGTGTTGATTTGCCAAATAACAAAAGATTAGATATAGCTTTAAGATATATTTATGGAATAGGACATGCTATATCAAGCGATATTATTACGGAATTAAATCTAGACCCTACAAGAAGAATTTGTGAATTAACAAAAGAAGAACTTAATAAGATCAATAATCTTATTGTTAAAAATTTAAAAGTTGAAGGAGATCTTAGAAGAGAAATACAAGGAAATATTAGAAGACTTATTGAAATAGGCAGTTATAGAGGATTAAGACATAGAAGAAATCTTCCCGTAAGAGGACAAAGATCTAAAACTAATGCACGCACAAGGCGTGGTAAGAGAAAAACTGTAGGTGCTGGTAAGGTTTTGAATTCACAAATAAAAAGAACAAAATAATTTTTATTAAAAATATTTATATAACTTATAGTTAAATAACTGACGTGAAACTGGAGGTAATATGGTGTATGGTAAAAAAAATATTAGTGGAAAAAAGAAGAAATATATGATAGGTAGCGTTGCAAAAGTTTATATTTTATCAACATTTAATAATACGATTGTTAATATAACGGATGATAAAGGCAATACTGTAGCTTGCAATTCGGCTGGTAGTTCCGGATTTAAAGGTACCAAAAAAGGCACATCTTTTGCTGCACAAATGACAGCAATAGCAGTTGGTAAAAAGGCAATTGATATTGGTATTAAACAGGTATACGTTTTTGTAAATGGTCCAGGTCCTGGTAGAGAAACAGCAATAAGGGGGCTACAAAGTTCTGGTCTTACTATAAAAACTATAAAAGATATCACTCCTATTCCTCATAATGGATGTAGACCATCTAAACTTAGGAGAATATAGTAACTGTAAGTAATATCATTTTAATGTTTTTAATATATCATTAATTTAAAATATGATCTGTAGTGAAGATTTTTAAAGTATATAATCTGTGTTTATTTTTTAATATTGCACTTTGTTGTCGTGGTGTTATTGATTAATAATTATTGTTAGTGGGAGGATTTTATAAATGTCACGTTATTTGGGATCAGTTTGTAAATTTTGTCGTCGTGAAAAAGAAAAACTTTTTTTAAAAGGAGAAAAATGTTTTTCAAATTGTATTTTGTTAAAAAAAAGAGGTAAAAATGTTCCAGGACAACATAAAAATATTAAAAATAAAATATCTGATTATGCAGTACATTTGCGCGAAAAACAAAAAACAAAAAGAATTTATGGATTAACGGAAGAACAATTCAGACATTATTATGAAATAGCTGAAAGAATGATAGGATCAACAGGAGAGAATTTACTAAAAATACTTGAATTAAGACTTGACAATGTAGTTTTTCGTTTGGGACTTTTTAATTCTAAGAAAATGTCCAGACAAATTATAAACCATGGTAATATTTTAGTTAACAATAAAAAAGTGAATATGCCACGATATCAAGTAAAAATTGGAGATATCATAACGGTTTCTGAGAAATATAGATCAAAATCTATTTTTAAGAAAGATATTGATACTACATATGTAAATACTATTCCAACTTGGTTAAATTTTGATAAAAATAAAACTATTGGGAGGGTAATTAGTGAACCATATTTAAAAGAAATTTTATATCATATAAACAGTCAGTTGATTGTTGAGTATTATTCAAAATAAATTAATGTATGAAAGTTTTGTTAAAGTGAGGTCATAACTAATGAAAATGTTAGATTTAAAAAAAATGTGTAAGCTTACTTTAGATGAAAATACTGCTACACCATATTATGGTCGTTTTACAGTAGAGCCATTTGAGTGTGGTTATGGACATACAATAGGAAATTCTCTTAGAAGAATTCTTCTTTCAAGTCTTGAAGGTGCAGCTATTACATCTGTAAAAATTGCTGGAGCTTTACATGAATTTGCGGTTTTAGAAGGTGTTAAAGAAGATATCACACAAATTATTTTAAATTTAAAAAAAATACGAGTAAAAATTCTTTCGAAATCTGATAATAATTTTGAAAAACTTTTTTTAAAAGTTAAAAAGACAGGAAAAATAATCGCAAAAGATATTGCATTAAATCCTAATGTTGAAATAATGAATCCGGAACAAGAAATTGCCAATTTGGATCATGAAGCTATATTGGAGATGGAACTCATGGTGTCTTCGGGTAAAGGATATGTTTTAGCTGAAGAAATGAGTCAAAATGAATTGTCTACAATACCTATAGATGCATTATTTTCACCTATAAATAAAGTTAATTATGAAGTTGAGAATACTCGTGTGGAACAAATCCTCAATTATGAAAGACTTGTAATAGAAATATGGTCAGATGGTACAATAAACCCTAAAGACGCTTTGCTTAAATCAGCAAAAATATTAATAGATAGTCTTGCAATCTTCACGAACGGTTTGAATAGTTGTGAAAAAGAAATAAGCAAAAAAGATTTCCTTTGTCAATCATTAAATATCATGAATCTTTCTACAAGAATTTTAAATACTTTAAAAAATGCTGGTATTATGACTATTCAGGATTTAGTAAAACTAAAAGATGAAGATTTATTGAATTTAAATAATTTTGGTAAAAGTTCATTTGAAGAAGTAAAAAATAAACTCGCAAAACTTAATTTATGTATAAAAGAATAAAGGAGTAATAAAAGTAATAAGATGATAAAAAACTATAATGGAAGAAAGCTTGGAATTTCAAGTTCGCACAGAAAATCTTTACTTCGTAATTTAGCAATTGAATTGTTTAGATATGAAAAAATAAAAACTACATTACCAAAAGCAAAAGAACTAGCAAGTTATTTTGAAAAACTTATTACGAAATCAAAACAAACTAATCTTAGTACAACAAGAGCAATAAAATGTGAAATAAATGACAAAATTATTGCAAAA
Source organism: Endomicrobium sp. (assembly GCA_031273925.1). Classification (GTDB taxonomy): domain Bacteria; phylum Elusimicrobiota; class Endomicrobiia; order Endomicrobiales; family Endomicrobiaceae; genus Endomicrobiellum. The sequence goes on from JAISQW010000004.1 coordinate 15,961, forward strand.
AAAATATTTGATATCTTTTCAAAAAGATATCAAGGAAGAAAAGGTGGTTACACTAAGATTATAAAAACTGGTGTTAGACGTGGTGATAATAGTAATGTTGTTATAATAAAATTAATATAAAAAATAGGTTTAACAAAATGTTCAATTATATTTCTAAATTATTTTCAAATGATATTGGGATAGATCTTGGAACTGCTTCTGTACTTGTTTTTATTAGGGGGCAGGATATTGTTATAAGTGAACCGTCTGTTGTAGCTTTAGAGCGTGACACAAAACGAATTTTAGCTATTGGAACTGATGCAAAAAAAATGTTGGGCAAAACTCCTGCAAATATTGTTGCTGTAAGACCATTAAGAAATGGAGTTATTGCTGATTTTGAAGCAACTGAAAAAATGATTAGATATTTTATAAAAAAAGCTAATAACAGAATGATATTAATACGTCCTAGAGTAGTTATAGGAGTTCCATCTGGTATTACTGAAGTTGAAAGAAGGGCAGTTAGAGAATCTGCTGAGCATGCAGGTGTAAGGGAAGTTCACCTTATTGATGAACCTATGGCAGCAGCAATAGGCTCAGGTATACCCATTCAAGAGCCTGAAGGAAGTATGATAGTTGATATTGGAGGTGGTACTACAGAAGTTGCTGTTATATCCTTAGGAGGTATGGTGGTTGCAAAATCTCTAGATGTAGCCGGTGATAAGATGGACGAAGCTGTAATTCAGTATTTTCGTCGAAAACATAATCTTGCAATAGGAGAAAATACAGCAGAATTAGTTAAAATAAAAATAGGTTCTGTATTTCCTCTTGAACATGAATTAACAGTAGAAGTGAAAGGTAGAAATTTACTTAATGGACTTCCCAAAACTGTAAGTATAACTTCAAATGAGATTAGAACAGCACTAGAAGATCCTATTGTAAAAATAGTTGAAATTGTTAAAAATGTTCTTGAAGAAACTCCAGCAGAACTTGCAGCAGACTTAGTAGATCGTGGTATCGTATTAAGTGGTGGTGGATCACTTGTAAAAGGCTTACCTGAATTGTTATCTAGAGAAACTGAACTTTCTGTAAATCGTGCTAAGAATCCTCTTACTTGTGTTGCGATAGGTACTGGTGTATATTTAGAGGGATTAATTAATGTAAAAAAATCAAAGAATAAAATCATATAATATAAATATTTATATCGAGTTTTTATAAAATGCATAAATACTATAGAATAAAACTTGAAAAAGTTGTATTTGTAATTCTTATTTCTATTAGTCTTTATTTTATAGTAGGTAGATTTTCCGATTCAGTGAAATTTATAAAAAATATAGTTTATGAATTTATATATCAAAATTTATCTGTAACTGACCGTATTTTTTACTTAACAAAAAATATTTTTGCTTCAATCAAAAATATATCACGTTTACAACAGGAAAATCTTTTATACAAACAAAAGAATCAAGAACTTATAAATAAGTTATATAATTATGATTTATTATTTCAAGAATATTCTGATTTATCAAAACTTTTAAACTTAAAAAAAAATAAAAAAACGTTGCTCGTTTTTTCAAAAATTTTAATTAGAGAGCCAAGTGAATGGTATAAATGGATTATTATAGATAAAGGATTTAATGATGGTTTATACAATGAACTTCCAGTAGTAATGTTTGATAAATATAATTCTATTTTATGTGTTTTGGGTAAAATAATTGAAACATATAAAAATTCGTCTAAAATTATTCTCATAACAAATTCTACTTATAAATTGCCGGTAGAAATTAATGGAATTAAATGTTTAGCTAACGGCATTAATTCAAATTTATTAAGAATAAACTACATCCCTGTGAATGAAAATATTAAACATGGCGATAAGGTCATTGTTAGCAATTTAAGTTCGATTTTTCAAAAAGGGTTGTATGTTGGTGTTATTAAAACTGTGAGAATATCAAATAAAACATCAGAATTCAAAATTGCTGATGCAGAAATTTGTTTTGAAAATAACACTATCTGTAATAATGTTGCTATTGTTCTTCTTCCACAAGTAAAATGAAAAAAATAATACGTTATATTATTTTTTATATTTTTTTTTGTTCACTACAGTTTATACTATGGCAATATACAAATGTTTATAATATTTCACCAAATTTCATATTGATTGCGATTGTATATATTGGAATTATAAAAGGTAAAATGCCTGGTCAATTAACAGGTTTTTTGTTTGGTTTATTTTGGGATACTTTTTCATTAATAGATACTTTTGGATTGAGGATTTTAATATTTACTGTTATAGGTTATTTTTCTAGTGAATTGAGTAAAAATTTTAATGGTAACAAGATTTTTACTCAATTAACCATAATATTCTTTTTAAACATTTTTTATTCATTATATTTTTATTTTATCTGTTATAACACTAATAAAACTCTTTATTTTTTAATACAAAAAAGTATAGAAATTTTTACAACAATGCTTATCTGTCCTTTATTTTTTTATATATTAAAATTCTATATATAAGTGGACATAAACAATGTGGAGCCAAGAAAGTAAATTTACTTATGAAACTTTTCGTAAAAAACATAAATTAATTTTTATATTTTTTATATTTTTATTTATTTGTATTTCAATACGTCTTTTTTATTTACAAATTATAAAAGGAAATAAATATAAAATCATTGCCGAAAAACAAGCATTCTATAATATTCCTGAATTTGCAGCAAGAGGAACAATTTATTCTAAAGATAATATAATTCTTGTTAACGATAAGTTTAGTTATGTCATACTATATCATTCTTCTGATAATAAAAGGCATCATTTAAGACAAATTATTAAAGAACTTAAAAAAATTTTAAAAAGAGACATAAAACTTATTGCAACAAAAAAAAACATGAACGGTAATACATTCATAAAACTTTTAGATAATTTAACATTAGAAGAAATGTTTAAGATACAAGAAAAAATGGAAAACTTAAAAGGTATTTTTGTTACAAAAAAACCGCACCGTATTTATTATTTTCCAGAATCTACTAGTCACATAATCGGTTATACAAATAAAATAAGAGTTGACGAAATTAAATACTTATCAAGACAAGTTTACAAAATAGAAGATTATGTAGGTAGATGTGGAATTGAACAAACTTATGACAAATATCTACGAGGTGAAGATGGAGGTTGGTACACCAAAATAAATGCAAAAAGAAATTTATTAAAATCGTTAAAATATATTTCTCCAAAAAAAGGATCCAATATTTATTCAACTATAGATTTGAACCTTCAACAAATAGCATATAATGCGTTAAAAAGGATTGGCGTAACAGTTAAGGGTGCAGTTGTAGTAATTGATGTAAAAACAGGTGCTATAAGAGTTTTGGTTTCATACCCTGGATTTGATACAAACAAAATAGGACATAAGGATTTTTTAAATTCTTTAAATAAACAAAATTTTTCTTTTTTTAACAGAGCATTACAAGGACTTTATGCACCAGGATCATTATTTAAAATAATAACTTTTGCTACTATTATGGATACTTCAAATATAAATATACTAGAAAAAATAGTAGAATGTAATGGTAGCTTTAAATTGGGTAATAGACATTATTTATGTTGGAATAAACATGGCCATGGTAAATTAAACATTATAAATGCAATGTCACGTTCTTGTAATATTTATTTTTATAAATTAGGATTAGATGTTGGAATAAAAAATCTTGAAAAATATGCAAAAAAATTTTATCTTGGCCAAAAGACAGGAATTGATTTACCGAATGAAAAAAATGGATTTATATCTAATTCAGAATTAAAAAAATCTAAATTGAAAATTAAATGGCATAAAGGAGACACAACTATATTTGCAATAGGACAAGGGGCAATTCTTGTTACACCACTTCAGATGGCATGTATGATAGCCAATATAGCTAATAAAGGTATATGTCATACACCATATATTGTAGAAAAAATTTTAGATTCTACTGGTAAAGAAATTTATAAACATAAAATAGAGACTAATAAGAAAATAATTTTGTCAAATAAAACATGGGAATTTCTCAATAAAGCTTTATTGGAAACCGTTGAAAAAGGAACTGGATTAAAAGCTAAACTAAATAATATTAAAATTGCAGGTAAAACTGGAACTGCCCAAAATTCTCATGGTAAAGACCATGGTTGGTTTATTTCGTATGGTCCAGCTGATAATCCTGAAATAGCAATAGCAGTAATTGTGGAAAATGGTGGAAGCAGTGGAATTAGTGCTGTCCCTATTGCTAAAAAAATATATGAAACTTACTTTAATGTATAAATTAAAAAAAATGAAAGTAAAAGGAATTTAAAATTTTTAAACGAATGACATTTTTTCAACATTTCATCTCTAAAATAGATTTATGTCTCGTTTTTTCTGTTTTAGTTTTAATATTTGTAGGTTTTATTACTATTTATTCTGCTACATATGGTAGTTATTATAAAAATTCATTAAAATATATTTCAATACAATTAATAGCGTTTATAATAGGTTTTGTATGTTTTTTATTTTTTGTAAATTTTGATTATCAATATTATAAAAATTCATATAAAATAATATATATTATTTCTTTGATTATTTTATTATCTGTGTTACTTTTTGGATCAATTAAAAGAGGCACAAAGGGTTGGTTTAATTTTAGTTTTTTTTATTTTCAACCTATAGAAATAACAAAAATAATGTTTATTTTATCTTTTGCTTCATTTATTGATATAAAGTCGACAGAAATTAAAAAAATGTCATTTTTTATTTCTGTTGCTGGAATGATTTTTGGACATTTACTTTTTATAATGATGCAACCTGATTTTTCTTCGACACTTTTTTATTTGCCTGTTAGTTTAATTTTTCTTTTTATAATAGGAGTTGAGTTTTTTTATATTTTATGTATAGTAATTTTCGGCATTTTGTCCATACTTGTTATGTTTTTCAAAATATTTTTGGATATGTACTTTAAAACATTCGACATTAGAACTTTTTGTGTTGATATTATAGATTTTTGTAAAACCGGACGTAACGCATTTTATATGATATTTACAATATTATTTTCAATATTTTTAATTTGGCTTTTTTTATATAAATCAAAATTTAGATTTCCAATTATTTATATCGTAATTTTGTGTAGTACAGTATTTTTTGGGTGTATTGCTTCGTTACATATAGAAAATTCATTAAGAAATTATCAAAAAAAACGACTTATAACGTTTTTAAATCCAGAAATTGATCCAAAAGGATTTGGATATAATATAATACAATCTAAGATAGCTATCGGATCAGGTAAACTTTTTGGTAAAGGATTAAAAAAAGGCACACAAACTCAGCTCGGATTTCTTCCTGAACAACATACAGATTTTATTTTTTCTGTTATCTGTGAAGAAGGTGGTTGGATTATGTCTCAATCTACACTTATTTTATATTTCTTGATGATTTGGAGATCATTTGTTATAGCAAAAACTGCTCGTGATAGATATGGATCACTTGTAGCACTAGGACTAGCAACAATGTTTACTTTTTATGTTATAATAAATGTTGGTATGGTAATGGGTATTGTGCCTGTAATAGGTGTGCCGTTACCTTTTGTTTCATACGGAGGGTCATCAATTATTTCGTCTTTATGTGCTGTTGGTATTTTATGTTCAATAAATGGCAAAAGTGTATACATTAATAAATCTAAAATTAGGATTCCATATTGATTTTGCAGGTAAAAGAATAGTGGATAGTTATTTTTTTAATATTTGCAAAAAGTTGTTAAAAAATGTAGAATAAACCCGCAGTTGGTGTGGGTAATTATTAAAAGGAGAAGGAAAAATGAAGAAGTTTGTTGTGTTTTTATTACTAGCTGTGTTTGTTGGATTTTCATTTATGGCTTGTGGTAACAAAAAGAAAAATGAAGAAGTTACTACTCAAGAGTCTTCTGAAGTCGATACAACAGTAACTCCAGAAGGGTCAACTGAGAATGTTTCTTCGACTACAACTAATAATTAATTTTTGGAATCACAAGAACGTTGTTTTAAGGCACAATCTTTATATCCCCCCTCTTATTATAAATTTATAAGAATTTTTTTATACAAAAGAGTGGGGGGATAGTATTTTTGTGTATTATATAATTGATGATTATGTAATTTACATTTTATAAAATTTTTGATGAAATAAATTATATGATAAAAGTTCCTGAAGTAAAAGTTAGATTTAGTGACTTACTTACAAGATTAGGTTATTTGAAGTTTAGAACAAGAGTTAATAAAAGAATAGTTATTTTAATGGAAGATCTTTTGAATTTTGCACAAAAACTGATTAGACCCAAGGTGATGATTGCTTTTGAAAATATAGAACTAACAAAAAATGAAATATTTTTTGAAAATGGATATAAAATTAAAAGTAGTGATGTCGCAGCAATGTTGAAAAATAGTTTTAAAGCATATGGTATTACTGCAACTATAGGAAATATGCTTGAATATAGAAGAAAGAAATTTTCACAAAATGGTAATATTTTTAATGCTTTAATATTGGATACAATAGGTTCCATTGCTGTAGAAGAAACTATAAAATTAGTTAATTTACAGATTAAAAATTATGAAAAAAAAAATAATAACATTCTTACAAAAAGGTATTCACCAGGTTATGGTGATTGGACGCTTGAATTTAATAAACATTTATTAGATTGGATTGGTGCGAATTGTATAGGTATTGAATTGAATGAATGTTATCAAATGAGTCCGGAAAAATCTATTTCAGCTTTAATAGGTGTAGAAAAATTGTAAAATTAATTTTAAAGGATTTATTTCAATGATAAGTAAAAAGACATTTTTAGATAAATTAAAAAATAAAGTTTTAATAATGGATGGTGCTTTTGGCACAGAAATTCAAAAAAAAAACTATCTTAACGATGTTATAATTCAAGAAGAATTAAATATCAAATTTCCTGAAAGGATAACAGAAATTTATTCTTCATATATAAATGCAGGATCTGACATAATTCTTGCAAATACTTTTGGAGCAAATTATATAAAATTGAAAAAGCATAAACTTTTAGATAAAGCTGATAACATAGTAAGATTGGGGATAGATTTAATAAGAAAAGTTTCTAATAATGTTATTGTTGCAGGTGATATATCTTCAATAGGAGAATATATAGAACCCTTAGGATCATTATCTTTTAATGAAGTTTATAATGCTTATGCGTTCCAAGCTTCTTTATTACAAAAATATAATGCTGACATTGTAGTTATTGAAACTATAACTGAAATAAAAGAATGCAAAGCAGCGATTCTTGCAACAAGAGAAAATTTTTATGGTCCAATAGTTGTTCAAATGACATTTTTAAAAGATGGTGTCACTGTTACAGGTACGGATTTAAAAAGTTTTATAACAATGGCAGAAAGTTTGAGAGTTGATGTAATTGGATTAAATTGTTCTATAGGATCTCAAGACTCAGCTAATCTTATAAAAGTTTTATGTGATAATACAAATCTTCCAATATCTTTTAAACCAAATGCTGGAATACCATCATTAATTAATCGTGAAACTTATTTTCCCTGAAACAAAAGAAGAATTTTTACAAGCAAGTTTAAAAGCATATTTTCATGGTGTTAATATGTTTGGAGGTTGTTGCGGAACAACTCCAGAATTTATAAAACTTCTTTCTAATAAATTAAGGAATAAACCGCCTATATTACGTAAAACTGTGGATAGGTATTATCTTTCTACAAGAACGAAAACTATTGACATAAATAAGCTTAGTAAACCTATATTTATTGGTGAGAGAATAAATCCAACTAATAAAAAAAAATTACAAGAAGAATTATTTAAGTATAATTTATCTTCTGTAAAGGAAGAAGCTCGCTCACAAGTACAATCTGGAGCTAGTATTTTAGATGTTAATGTTAGCATACATGATGTCAATGAAGAAAAACTCCTCATAAATGCTGTAAATCAAATACAAGAGATAGTTTCTGTGCCTTTGTGTATAGATTCAAGTAATTTTTGTGCCATGGAACAAGCAGTAAAAAATTGTACAGGAAGACCTATTATAAATTCTGTAAATGGCGAATATGAAAGACTTGATTTGATACTTCCAATAGCAAAAAAATATGGCACAGTTTTAATAGCTTTGACAAGTAATGATAAAGGAATTCCAAAGACAATGGAAGACCGATTAGATATCGCAGCAAAAATTTTAGATTATTCATCTCATTTTGGAATAGAAAGAAAAAATATTATTTTTGATTATCTTGTTCTTGCAGTCAGTTCATCACCTGATCAAGTGCAAGAGACATTAAAAGCAATGAAAAAATCAAAAATATTATATCCAGAATGTAAGCTTGTTTTGGGTATATCAAATATTTCTTTTGGATTACCTTCACGTCAAACAATAAATTCTACTTTTTTAAAAATGGCTATAAGCGCTGGCCTTGATTTCGCAATTGTTAATCCTCATGAAAATTGGAATATAGATAATCCTATTGCTAGAAATTTATTAAACAATAAAGATAAAGGTGCGGTTAAATATATTGAAACATTTGCATCCTTCAAAGAATGTAAATCAAGAACTAGTACGAAAAAAATTACATTAAATCAACAACTTTATTATTCCATTTTAAATGGAGATAAAGAATCTGTATCTAACGTTTTGGACAGAATTATAAAATATATTAATATCAATGACTTATTTAAAGTAGTGAATGACAATGTTCTTAAAGCATTAAGTGTTGTTGGAGAGAAATTTGCATCTAAAAATTTCTTTTTGCCACAAATAATTATGTCAGCTCAAGCTGCTCAAAAAGCTTTTGTTACACTTAAATCTGTTCTTAGTAATAAAAGCAAAGAGAAAAAATATATGGTTGAAAACAAAATTATAATGGCTACTGTCAAAGGTGATATGCATGATATAGGGAAAAATATAGTTGGAATAGTATTAGAGAGTTATGGTTTTAAAGTTATAGATATGGGTATAAATGTTGATTCTCGATCAATAATAAAAAAAGCTGAAGAAATTAATCCTATTGCAATAGGACTTTCTGCTCTTATGACAACTACAATGTTAGAAATGGAAAAAATTATAGCATTGAAAAATGCAAATCATATTCCAACAAAGGTGATTGTTGGTGGTGCAGCCTTAACAAAAAAGTTTGCTGATGATATAGGAGCAGATGCTTATGCTAAAGATGCCATTGATGCAGCACTTTGTATTAATGAATTCGTAAAAATTAAAAATATGTAAAATGTAAAAAAAATTATTTTTTTAATTATAAAAGATTAAAGTTTGAATGTTGTTTTGTCTTGTTGGTTGATTGTTTTTATTGTTGCCTTATGTTGTTTACGTTTTGTATGTCATTATGATAGTCATTAAGTGTGTATTGTACTATAGTTCATATATATATTATATGTTTTCTAGTACATTTGTTAATCTTGTTTTTAAATTTAAAAAAAAATATGCATGTATTATTAAAAAATAAATATCTCTTTTGTTTTATATTATTTTTAATAATATTATTAAGTTTTTTTATGAATAAAATTTTTATTGTAAAGATAAAAATTGTTGATGTTTATAATAAAACTAATTTGTCATTTTTAAAAATTGAAAACAGTGGTATTGATGCTATTAAAAATCAAAATAAATATTATGCAAATTCAGTATTCAAAAAACAAAAATACTATACCATTAGAAACAATAACAGTATAAGTAAAAACTACTTTAATTTTATCACATTTTTTAAAAAAGCTATAGGTTTTTCTTCAATTGAAGAATTTAGTAATCCAAACCAAAAAAAAATTGAAAAAGTTATAAGCATGCATAAAAAAGAATGTTTTAATAAAAGTTTAAAAATATTAAAAGAGATTGAAACATCAATTATTTATAGAAATTATAATTATGGACATATTATAGCTTCCGGTTTTGCCAAAAAATTTTATGGTTTTTGTCTAGATTCAACAAAAGTTGGTATTTTTATAGATAATATTGATATCTCAAAGAATCTTATAAAGATCATCATAGTATCTAGTAACAGTTCTTTAGCACATGAATTTTCAAATATATTTTTTAAAATGATTTTACAATAATGTTTTTTTCATACAACTTGTATTAAATATAATTAAAATTTATATGCCAGTTTGAAAAATGATAAGTCTACTAAAAATTAAAATTCGTTATATTATTTTCATAATTATCTTATTATTTTTAGCTGTTAACAAAAGTAATAGAATTCTTATTAGACGTTTTTTTGAAGCAAAAAAACTTGAATTATCAATTAAAAATATTAAATATCAAAACAATTTATTAAAACAAAGAATATACTATATAGAAAACGAACCATTATATTTGGAAAAAATAATTCGTAGAGAATTAGATGTTGTTGCTAATGGTGAAATAGAATATAAATTTTTATTGAAAAAAAATTGACACATAAAATTATCTTTTTATATACTAATAAGTATAGTATGTTTGTATATCTGTATAATAAGGGTTATTATGATAATATTAACTGGTGGAGCAGGTTTTATAGGTAGTTGTTTTTTGTGGAAACTAAATAGTGAAGGAATAAAAGATATTTTAGTTGTTGATCATTTTGGAAGTGGAGAAAAATGGAAAAATTTGTCATGTAAAAATTATTATAATTACATGGAAAAAAATGATTTTTTAAATGCTGTCATAAAAAAACAAATTTTGAAACCTGACATTGTTATACATCTTGGAGCATGCAGTTCAACAACTTTTTCTGATGCAAGTTATTATATAAAAAATAATTATGAGTATTCTAAGATTCTTGCTTTATGGGCATTTGAATGTGGTGCTTATTTTATGTATGCATCATCTGCAGCAACTTATGGTGATGGTAAATTTGGTTTTGGAGATGATTTAGAAACAACAAAAAAATTATCACCATTAAATATATATGGTTTCACTAAACATATGTTTGACTTATGGCTTATAAATAATAATTATATTGATAAAGTTATTGGGTTAAAATTTTTTAATGTTTTTGGCCCGAATGAATATCATAAAGGCAATATGCGTAGTGTAATTTGCAAGAGTTTTTATGATATTTTAAAAAATGGGTCTATAAAATTGTTTAAGTCATATAATTTAAATTATTTTAATGGTGAGCAATGTAGAGATTTTATATATATAAAAGATGTTGTTAATGCAATGTATTTTTTTTTTAAAAATCCTTTAAAAAGAGGTATATTTAATTTAGGTACTGGTAAACCAAAAACATGGAATGATATTGCAAAATCAATATTTATGATACTTGGCAAAAAAGAAAAAATCAAATATATTGATATGCCAGATTATGTTAAAATAAAATATCAATATTTTACAAAAGCAAATATACTTAATCTTAGAGATAATGGATATAATGAACAATTTATGGAATTAAGGGATTCTATCGAAGACTACTATTTTTACTTGAGAAACGGATTTTTTTTATAAAAAAAATTAAATTTGCGGAGTAAATACAAACATGAATCTTATTGACATTATATCTTCGTTTAGTGGAAAGGTTATTTTAGTTATAGGAGATGTGATGATTGATAGGTTTGTATATGGAAAAGTAAGAGGTGTTTCTCATGAAATATCAATACCTATTATAGATGTTATTAAAGAAACAGAAACAATTGGTGGTGCAGGAAATGTTGCAAATAATATAGTGGCTTTAGGCGGTAAAGCAATAATTGTAAGTGTGATAGGTGAAGATATAACTGGAGCGTTATTAATTAAGCTACTTCAACAAAGAAAAATTATTCATAATTATCTAATTCATGATTATCAAAGACCAACTACCGAAAAAACAAGAATCATATCTACAAATCAACAAGTTTTAAGAATAGATAAAGAAACAAAAAAAACACTAAAACCATATATAGAATCAAAAATTCTTAAAAATATAGAAATATTGATAAAAAAAGTTAATGCTGTGATAATTTCTGATTATGGTAAAGGAGTTGTGACTTCATTAATTCTTAAGAAAACAATTTTTCTCGCAAGAAAAAATAAAATCCCGATAACAGTAGATCCAAAAATAGAAAATTTTAAAAGATATAAAAATGTAACAACAATAACTCCAAATGAAAATGAAGCAATTCAAGGTATGAAAGCAAAAAATATAAAAACTAATGATGATATAGTAATTCTTGGTAAAAGAATTTTAAAAATATTAAAAGCCAATTCTATAGTTATTACACGTGGGAAAAAAGGTATAACTCTTATTCAATCTAACGACAAAGTCGTAAATATTCCAACAAGAGCGAAAGAAGTTTATGATGTAACTGGTGCAGGAGATACTATTATATCTACTATGACTCTAGCATTAGCAGCAAACGCAGATTTATTAAATGCTGTAGAAATAGCTAATTTTGCTGCTAGTGTCATTGTTGGAAAGTTTGGAACAGTTACAATAACTCCTACGGAACTTATAAAAGTTATTGAGAGTTTTTATAAAAAATGAAGATAGCTGTAATTATACCATCAAGGTATGGATCCAGTCGTTTTCCAGGTAAATCATTGATTTTAATAAAAGGTAAACCTGTTGTACAATATGTTCTGGAAAAAATTAAAATGTGTAAGAATATAGATTTTTTTGCAGTAGCTACAGATGATCAGCGTATTTATAATGTTGTTAAAAATCTTGGGTTTAATGCTTTCATGACATTAAAAAATTGCAAAACTGGTACGGATAGAATAGCTTTTGTTGCGAAAAAGTTTTTAAAAGATTATAATATTTTTATTAACGTCCAATGTGATGAATTTTTGTTAAATTCAAAGTCTGTTGATAGATTGGCGATTTCATTTAAAAATGATAAACATCTAGAATATGCAACTTTAGCTTGTCATATAAATAAACAATCTGCTATAAAAAATCCGAATATTGTGAAAGTTGTTTTTGATAAAAATAAGTACGCATTATATTTTTCAAGATTTGCCATTCCATACAATAGAGATATTAAAAAAATTAAACATTATAAACATATAGGTATATATGGATATCAAAGGAAAGTTTTATTAAAATTTTCAAGAATTAGAATGTCTTCTTTAGAGATAGCAGAAAATCTTGAACAATTAAGAGCTTTAGAAAATAAAATTAAAATAAAAATTATTGTTGTAAGAGATAATAGTTTAAGTATTGATGTTCCAGAAGATGTGCTAAAAGTTGAGGAAATTTGTTGATAAAAATGGAAAACAAGTGTATTATAATTAATCAAAATATTACTATGTCAAATGACAAGCCTATTGTAATTATAGCAGGACCTTGTGTTATTGAAAGTGAACAACATGTTTTAATGTTAGCTACAAGTTTAAAAAAAATAATATCCGAGTTTAAAATGCCTTTTATTTTTAAAACATCTTATGATAAGGCTAACCGTTCATCATTTTGTTCATATAGAGGACCAGGGGTTGATGATGGGTTAAAAATACTTGCGGAAGTAAAAAGGAGATTAAATTTACCAATTATTACAGATGTTCACACTGAGATTCAAGTTCCAAAAGTTGCACGTGTTGTAGATTTTTTACAAATACCAGCATTTTTGTCACGTCAAACAGATTTAATAAAAGCATGTGCTTATACTGGTAAACCTATTAATATAAAAAAGGGTCAATTTTTGGCTCCGGATGATATTTTTAATGTTGTAAAAAAAGCAGAAAACTTTGGATGTAAAAAATTATCTATTACTGAAAGAGGTGTTTCTTTTGGATATCATAATTTGATTGTAGATTTTAGAGGTATAGAAATAATGAAACAAACAGGATATCCAATCATATTTGATGCAACTCATAGTGTTCAAATTCCTGGTGGATATGGTACATATAGTGGTGGAAATAGAGAATTTGTTTTACCTCTTTCAAAAGCGGCTTCAGCAATAGGTATTTCTGCATTATTCCTTGAAGTTCATGAAAATCCAGATAGTGCCCTTTCAGATGGAGCTAATAGTCTTAATTTAGAATGTTTTCGTAAATTACTTAAATATATTAAAGATATAGATAACTTAGTTAAGCGAAAATTATAAGTAAAAACAATTGTTGCAAAAAAAAATGAATTTGAATAAAAATAATACTATAACCATAAAAGCAAAAAATGTTAAGATTTTAGCTTGTGATGTTGATGGTGTTTTGACTAATGGTAAAATAATAATGTCTAATAATATTGAAGAAATAAAGATATGGAACGTAAAAGATGGATTTGGATATAATGAACTTGCAAAAATAATACCAAAAATAAAAACTGCTTGGATAACAGCTGCTAAATCTTCTAATCAAGTTAAATGGCGAGCAAAGAATTTACAAATAGATTGTCTTATTCAAAATTGTTCACACAAAAAAAACGCTTTAGAAAAAATATTAAAAAAAAACAAATTAAATATGTCAGAAGTAGCTTACATTGGTGATGATTTACTAGATCTTTGTATTTTAAAAACAGTTGGGTTTTCAATATGTCCTATGGATGCTTCTAATGATATAAAAAATATCGTTGACTATGTTTCTAATTTTAATGGTGGTGAAGGAGTTGTTAGAGAAGTAATAGAAATTATTATTAAAGCAAAAGGAAAATGGTGTAAAATTTTAAATAAATATACATGTTAAATCAAAATTACTATTATAATTTTTATATAGTATCATTATGGATTTTTTGTGATTTTTTGTAAGAATTTTTTTATATGTATATCATTATTATTAATGATGTTTTTTGTTTTTTATAGTTATAAAACAAGTACAAAAACAAAAAATGTTACTGTCTCTACTGCTACAGTTGGAATTTCTCATATCATAAAAAATTTTTTTACAATACAAGATGTGGAAAAAGTAAAAATTATTTTAAAAGCAGTATCAGCTGTAGTAAATAAAAATAATAAAAACATTAATTTAAAATTATTAACTTTAAAATTTCATGATAATGATAAATATGTTTTAACTCTTACTGCAGAAGAAGCTAATATAAATACTATGACATACGACGTTTTAGGTGTAGGGAAATGTAGTTTAGATACTGCTAGTGGTGAACACTTGGAAACTATAAATTTAAATTACGATGCAAAAAAAAAAATAATTTATAGCAATAATAACATTAAAATAATAAAATCCAATGAGATAATATATGGGACAAGTTTTAAATCAGATATTAAATTTAATAAAATTGTTATTAAAAATCAAAAAGTTATTTTTAATAAAGTTTAATATTTTTTTATTAATTTGCATATTTTTTAGTGAATTTTTATTGCTTGGTAAAAACATCGTTTTTACTGGAAATGAAATGGAAATAATAAAAGATGTAAAAGTTATTAGTTCTAAAGGTAATTCTAAAATTTTAACGAATGATATTATGATAACTGCTGATAAAATAGTTTATAATAAATCAAAATTTGAAATTAGAGCTTTTGATAATGTTAAAGTACTATCAAAAAATTTAAAAGGTGAATTTATTGAGATTTATGGAGATCGTGCAAATTATAATATGAATACTCAAAATGGAAAAGTTTTAGGAGATCAGATTTGTCTTAAATATTTTACAGAAATATTTTTCCCAAGTTTTACTTTATATACAAAAAATTTTTTTTTTGATACTAAAACTAAGACATTTAGTGTTTATGGAAATGTTGAAATTTTGACTTCTACTATAAAAATTTATTCTGATAATGGCATTTTTACTGAAAAATCACATAGTATGATGTTTACAAAAAATGTAAAAAAACCTGTTGCTATTATTAACTATAATAATAAAAGTGTATATTATGAAGCTGATAAGATGTTTTTTTATTATGCTGAAAATCAAAAAAGAATGGTTATGAGTGGTTCAGTTTATGCTAAAATTGAAATGGTATAAAAAATGATATTAAAGGCAAAAAACTTAGTTAAAAAATATAAAAATAAAGTAGTTGTAAATGGCATAAATATAACTATAAAACAGGGTGAAATTGTAGGTTTATTAGGGCCTAATGGAGCAGGTAAAACAACTACATTTTATATGACTGTTGGTATAATTAAACCATGTTATGGTAAAATTTATCTTGATAATATGGAAATAACTAATCTAGCAATGTATAAAAGAGCAAGAGCAGGTATAGGGTATCTTTCTCAAGAACCATCAATATTTCGTGGACTTAATGTTGAAGATAATCTTATATCTATAACTCAAATGCTTCATATTTCAAAGTTTGAAGAAAAAGAAAAAGTAAATATGCTACTTAAAAATTTTGGACTTATAAAGTTTCGTAAACAATCTAGCTTAAGTTTATCGGGAGGAGAAAAAAGAAGACTTGAAATTGCAAGAGCAATGATAACAGATCCTAAATTTTTACTTTTAGACGAACCTTTTGCTGGCATTGACCCTATAACAGTTTATGATATACAAAAAATTATTATGAAATTAAAAGAAAAAAAAATAGGAATTCTTATAACGGATCATAATGTTCGAGAAACCCTCGAAATTATTGATAGAGCATATGTGATTTATGATGGTAAAATTTTATTTGAAGGTGATTCTAAGGAGTTGCTTAAGAATCATGAGGCAAGGAAAATATATCTTGGAAGTAATTTTAGATTGTAATTACTATAAACATTTACATATTTGATGTACAGTTTTATAAAAATTTACAAACAAATTGTGAAATATTTCTTATATATTACAAAAAATTAAAAATATAGTATAATATATCTCAGCAATAAAAAAATAGAATGTTTGTTATTTTAATATTAAGTTAATAAAAAAGTACGTTCTTTTATAATGTTTAATATAAGGAATTTCTGTATAATAGCACATATAGATCATGGGAAGAGTACTCTTGCTGATAGATTTCTCGAGTATACTAAGACAGTATCTCGCAGAGAAATGAAAAATCAGGTTCTTGATGGTATGGAATTAGAAAGAGAAAGAGGAATTACAATAAAAGCAAAACCGGTAAGAATGAGTTATGTTAGTCAGGATAATAAAAAATATATTCTCAATCTAATTGATACACCTGGACATGTTGATTTTACATGTGAGGTATCAAGATCGCTTTTAGTATGTGAAGGTGCGGTTTTGGTAATTGATGCAACACAAGGTATAGAGGCACAAACACTTGCTAACACTTTGCTAGCAAAAAGGTCTGGTTTAAAAATAATACCAGTTATAAACAAAATAGATTTGTATAATGCTGATGTTAATAGAGTTCATGAACAAATAAAAAATATGCTTAATTTGAATATAGAACCTGTTTTGGCAAGTGCAAAAACAGGTTCTGGGGTTGTCGAAATTATAAATTCTATAATTAGGCACATTCCCCCACCAAATATTTTTATAAATAAACCTCTTTCAGCTTTAATTTTTGATTCCTTTTATGATTCTTACAGAGGAGTTATAATTATTGTAAGAATTTTTGATGGTAGAGTTCATAAAGGAATGAAATTAAGGTTTATTAGATCTGGTGTCACACATGATGTCTTGGAAGTTGGTTATATGATGATAAAAATGGTTAAATCAAAAGAACTAGTTTCTGGAGAAGTTGGATATATAATTACAAATATAAAAAATATATATGATATTAAAATTGGAGATACAGTTACTGAAAATACAAATCTTACAAAAAATATTCATAAAGGATATAAAGAAATAAAACCATTACTTTACGCAGGGTTTTATCCTGATAATGCTTCTGATTATAATAGTCTGAAAACATCTCTAGAAAAATTGAAATTATCTGATTCATCTCTTGTTTATTCTTCTGATATTTCTTTGGCCTTAGGTATTGGATTTAGATGTGGATTTTTAGGATCTTTACATTTAGAAATAATTAGAGAAAGATTGAAAAGGGAGTTTAATATTAAACTTTTGGTTACAATTCCAAATGTTATATATAAAATAAATGTCAAAAATAAATTGATTGTAATAGATAGTCCAACAAAATTTCCTACTAATGTTGATATTAAAGAAGTATTTGAACCTTATGTTGAAGCAACAATCATTTGTCCTTCAAGTTGTTTAGGATCAATATTGAAATTATGTCAACAGAAAAGAGGGAAACAAATTTTGATAAAGTACATAAGTATTGAAACAATAATATTAAAATATAATATGCCACTTGCTGAAATTATTATTGATTTTTACGACACTTTAAAATCAATTTCAAAAGGATATGCATCTTTTGATTATGAATATATATCGCATCAAGTTGGTGATTTGGTAAAACTCGAAATTTTATTAAATTCTAAAATTATAGATGCTTTTACAATTATAGTACATAAAGATAAAGCGTATAGTTTCGCACGTTATTTTACAAAAAAATTGAAATCTATTATTCCACGTCATATGATTGAAATTTATATACAAGCAAAAACGCAAGGAAAAATAATTGCAAGAGAAACAATTCCAGCTATGCGTAAAGATGTCATTGCTAAATGTTATGGAGGAGACATAACGCGAAAACGTAAACTTCTTGAGAAACAAAAAGAAGGCAAACGCAAAATGAGACAATTTGGTAAAATTGGCATTCCATCAGAAGTTTTTCTTGAAATTCTTAAAATGAATTAAAGTGAGATTAAAAAATAATATAGATTGATTTAATGGGGATATATGGAGTTAAAACTTTTTATTTTTGGATGCATTTTTTTTGTTGTTTCTTTACTAATACGATATGCGTTGAAATATTTTAAAAAAATTTTGATCTTACAAAAAATTTATTTACTGCTAGATGTTATATGGTCACCACTTATAATAGCTTCTTTTTTTATGTTTTTTTTTATACAAGCTTTTAAAATTCCATCTGGTAGTATGAGAAATACTCTTTTAGAGGGTGATCATTTATTTGTTAATAAATTTATATACGGATTTAAAATTCCTTTTGTTACCAATAGTAAACGTTATTTTATATTGAGAAAAATAAAGCGTGGTGATATAGTTGTCTTTAAATGTCCTCCAGAAGCGTTAACGATTACAGAAATAAAAAATAACGAAAAAAAAGACTATATAAAAAGATGTGTGGCTATTGAGGGTGATAAAGTTGAAATAAAAAATAAAAAACTTTATATAAATGACATTTATATCGAAGAACCTTATACAATTTTTAACGATTATGTATCTTTAAAAAGTCCTATTGTAAATATTAGTAAAAAATACTATCAAAAAAATTGGGAAAAAGGAAAATTTGTATTGATGCCAGTATCGTTTGTAAGAGACAATTTTGGCCCGGTAATTGTACCAAAAGGGCATTATATGATGATGGGCGATAATAGGGATGTTTCTTTTGATTCACGATTTTGGGGACCTCTCAATGATAAATATATAAAGGGAAGAACATTGTTACTTTATTGGCCAATTAAACGTTGGAAGGTAATATTGTGATTTTATGGGTTGTATGGTGTAAAATTTCTATAATATTTGTAATTTTTGAAATATTAACAACTTCTATGATTTTCTTTTGTTTTTTTATTGGTGCAGTAATAGCAACCATAGTATCATATTTCACTAATTCAAATTGTACAGCATTCATTATTTTTATTTTAACTGCTATTTTTTCTATATATCTAATAAAGCCGATATCTAAAAGAATCATTAAAAGATATAAAAGTTTAAATTCAAATGTAGATGCTTTAATTGGAGCAAACGCAATTGTTATCCAAAAAATTACACCTTTTAACTATGGACTAATTAAAATTTATGGTGAAGTATGGCGAGCTAAATCTGATATTAATATTAATATTGGTGAAATAGTTAGTGTAGAAAATATAACAGGAACAACTTTAGTAGTTAAGAAATAAATTATTATAAGGAGTAAAAAATGGAACTACTTATTTGTGCAATGTTAATTTTTGTTGTTGTTTTTATAGCAAATTCTATAAAAATAGTAAGACAATATGAAAAGGGAATAATTGAAACTTTAGGAAAATATACAAGCACAAAAAATTCTGGAGCAAATATTATTATACCTATGTTTCAAAAAATATTAAGAGTTGATATGAGAGAGCGTGTTATTGATGTGCCACCTCAAAGCGTTATTACAAAAGATAATGTTTCTGTAGTTGTAGATGCTATTATTTATTTCCAAGTTACAGATCCAGTAAAAGTTATTTATAATATTGAAAATTTTGCGCTTGCAGCTTTAAAACTTGCACAAACAAATTTGAGAAATGTAATTGGTGATATGGAATTAGATAGCACATTAACATCTAGAGAAAAAATTAATACTCAATTAAGAGTTGTAATGGATGAAGCTACAGATAAATGGGGTGTAAAAGTTACAAGAGTTGAAATACAAAAAATAGATCCACCTAAGGATATTACTGACGCTATGTCAAAACAAATGAAAGCTGAAAGAGAAAAAAGAGCAAATATTTTAGAAGCTGAAGGATTAAGACAAGCTGCTATTCTTAAAGCTGAAGGAGCAAAACAAGCTGTTATTCTTGATGCTGAAGCTATAAATGAAAAACAAGTTTTAGAAGCTACTGGTGAAGCTGAGGCAATAAAGAAAGTTGCAGAAGCTGAAAAATATAAAATAGAAGTAATATACAATGCTATACATGATGGTAAACCAACTAGTGATCTTATTGCAATAAAATATCTTGAGGCTCTTGAAAAAGTTGCTAATGGACAAGCAACAAAAATTTTTCTACCTTTGGATACTGTTGGAATTACATCTGCGATTGGTGGAATTGCAGAATTATTTAGAAATATACCAAATAATTGTTCAAAAAATACTCAATTTACAACTAAAAAATAAATATTGCATTTTTTATTAAAAAGTAACAAATAGAGGTTAATAAAAAAAATGTTCAAAACCATTTTAAGAGCGATTTTTGGAATTCAAAATGAAAAAAATATAAAGATGATTAAACCTATAATTGAAAAAGTTACTTCTTTGGAATTTATTATGAAACAACTTTCAGATAAAGAATTAAAAAATAAAACTACTAAATTTAAAGAACGTTTTTCAAAAGGTGAATCTTTAAGCACTATTTTACCAGAAGCTTTTGCTTGTGTTAGAGAAGCATCTATTAGAACAATAGGATTAAGACATTTTGATGTGCAAATAATGGGTGGATGTGTTTTACATAATGGTAAAATTGCTGAAATGAAAACTGGAGAGGGAAAAACTTTGGTAGCTACGCTTGCAGCATATCTTAATGCTCTAACTGAAAAAGGTGTACATATAGTAACTGTAAACGACTATCTCGCAAAAAGGGATAAAGATTGGATGTGTGAAATTTATAAAAAACTTGGACTTACTGTGGGATGTGTGGTACAAGGTATGAGTCGTCAAAGAAGAAAAGAAGCTTATAATTGTGATATAACGTATGTTACAAATAATGAACTTGGTTTTGATTATTTGAGAGATAATATGGTTCTTTCACAAAATGATAAAGTTTTACGTTCTTTAAATTACGCTATTATAGATGAAGTTGATTCAATTTTGATTGACGAAGCTAGAACACCATTAATCATTTCTGGTGATATCCAAAAATCGGCAGATAAATATTATACTTCAAACAAGATAGTTTCGTTACTGAAAGGTAAAAAAATTACTGAGGTTGAAGAAGTAAAAGCAAAATATAGTAATATTAATTTATCAAATGATTGTGATTATATGATTGATGAAAAAAATCGTTCTGCGGTTTTAACTGATAAAGGGACTAAAAAAGCAGAAAAAATTTTGGGAATAAAAAATATTTATGATGATTTGGAATCGGAATGGGTACATCATTTAACACAAGCAATAATAGCCAATGATTTATATAATAAAAATGTTGATTATGTAGTAAAAAATGGTGAAGTTATAATTGTAGATGAATTTACAGGCAGACTTATGCCTGGGAGAAGGTGGTCAGATGGACTTCATCAAGCAATTGAAGCAAAAGAAAATTTAAAAATTGCACATGAAAATCAGACTTTTGCGACAATAACATTTCAAAATTTTTTTAGAATGTATAAAAAAATTTCTGGAATGACTGGAACAGCAGCAACAGAAAGATCAGAATTTTGGGAAATTTATAAACTTAATGTTATTGAAATTCCAACAAACAATCCAATGATAAGAAAAGACCATCATGATGTTATATATAGAACTGAAAAAGAAAAAAATATTGCTATTATTAATGAAATAGAATCTTCTTGGAAAAAAGGACAACCTGTACTTGTAGGTACACGCTCGATCGAAAAATCTGAAAAATTATCATCAATATTAAAAAAAAAGAATATTCCACATAATATTTTGAATGCTAAATATCATGAACTTGAAGCAAAAATTATATCTAATGCAGGTATGAAATATGCAATTACAATAGCAACAAATATGGCAGGCAGAGGTACAGATATTATTCTTGGTAAGAATAGCAAAGAAACTGAAGAAATAAAAAAATGTGGTGGTCTTTATGTAATAGGTACAGAAAGACATGAGTCTAGAAGAATAGATAACCAATTAAGAGGCCGTGCTGGCAGACAAGGTGATCCTGGTGAAACAAAGTTTTTTATTTCTATGGAAGATGAACTTATGCGTCTTTTCGGATCTGAAAAAATATCTATAATAATGAAAAAAATTGGATTAAAAGAAGGTGAAAATATTCAGCATCCATGGATATCAAAAGCAGTAGAAAATGCGCAAAAAAAAGTTGAAGGAATGAATTTTGATATAAGAAAACATTTAATAGATTTCGATAATGTTATGAATAAACAAAGAGAAACTATTTATAAGTTAAGAGATGAAATTTTAAATGGTGATATATTAAATATATTAAAAAGTATGATCAAGGAATCTATAAATGAAAAAATTGATAGTTTTACCAGTATCAAAAATGAATACTTAAAGAATTTGCGTATATCAAATATAAAAATGTGGCTTATTAGAGTTTTTGATATTAAATATGAATTTGAAAACGCAATTAAAAAAGAATTTTTTGATAAAGAAGTAATGCAAAAAAATATTTATGAAAAAATAATTGAAAAATATGAATTGAAACAAAAAGAGGTGTTGCCTGATTATTTGTTTAAAATCCAAAAAATAATGCTTTTGCAAATGATAGATTCTTCATGGATAGATCATTTGTATGAACTTGATCAATTAAGACGTGGCATAGGATTTACAGCTTATGCACAAAAAGATCCAAAAATTGAATATCAAAAAGAGTCTTTTATTTTGTTTGAATCTATGATGAAAAGAATAAGAGAAAACAGTATAGAATATGTTTTTAAAACCAAACTTATCAATAAAAAATATCAAGAAGACGAAAATAATAAACACTTAGTTATCAATAATAGTGATATTGTTCAAAACAACAATGTTAAATTAAAAAATGAAAAAATTGGTAGAAATGATTTTTGTCCATGTAAAAGTAATAAAAAATATAAAAAATGTTGTGGAAGGTGAGAATTATATAGTTTACAAACATAAAATATGAAAAAAAGAATAGTAATTCTTGGATCATCAGGTTCAATAGGTATGCAAACTTTAGATGTAATTTCTGATATGAAAAACGATATTTGTGTTGTAGGGCTTGCTGTAAATTTTAACATTCAAATTTTAAAAATTCAAATAAAAAAATTTAAACCAGTAGCAGTCTCTGTATGTAATTCTATTGCGGCAAAAAATTTAAAAAAATGGTGTTTTTTAAACAATATTAAAACTTGTGTTTATAGTGGAAATAATGCTTCTGAAAAACTTGTAGTGATGCCAAATGTTGATATGGTTATTGCTGCAATGGTTGGAACAGTTGGATTAAAAGCTATAATTGCAGCAATTGCGGCAAGGAAAAATATAGCTATAGCAAATAAAGAAGTTATCGTTATGGCTGGAAAATATATAATGAATCTCGCAACAAAAAATAATATTTCCATAATTCCAATTGATAGTGAACATTCAGCAATATTTCAATGTCGTGTTTATGATAAATACTCTCAAATAAAAAAGATAATACTCACAGCTTCTGGAGGGCCTTTTTATAAGTATAAAAAGGATTTTTCAAAGATAACAGTTAATCAAACTTTAAAACACCCTATTTGGAATATGGGTAAAAAAATAACAGTTGATAGTGCAACTCTTATGAATAAAGGACTTGAAGTTATTGAAGCATCTATTCTTTTTGGCATACCTGTAAGTAAAATAGAAGTTGTTATACATCCACAATCTATAATACACTCAATGGTGGAATATATTGATGGTTCTGTAATAGCTTATCTTTCGAATCCTGACATGCGGTTACCAATACAGTATGCACTAACTTATCCAGAAAAATTATTTTTAAATATTAAGCCTTTAAATTTTTTAAAAATTAAGAAATTACAATTTTATAAACCTAATTTTGATAAGTTTCCGTGTCTTGATATTGCATATTATGTTGCGAAAAAAGGATATACCTTACCAGCAGTAATGAATGCTGCTAATGAAATATCTGTGGAAGCTTTTTTGAACAAAAAAATAAGATTTACAGATATAGCTAGAATTATTAAAAAAACTGTAATGGAACATAAAATTTTAAAAAATCCAGATTTAAAAAGTTTTGTTAATGCTGATTTATGGGCACGAAATCATGCAAAAAAAATTATAAAAGCATTATTAAATGAATAAAATTATTCAAATATTTGGAATTATTTTTGGTTTTGGTATTCTAATTTTTATACATGAATTAGGACATTTTATAGTAGCAAAAATATATAAAGTTAAAATATTAACTTTTGCTTTTGGTTTTGGTCCTAGTTTAATAGAATACAACTATAAGGACACTAAATATTGTGTGAAAATCATACCTTTTGGTGGATTCGTATCAATGGCAGGTGAAAATCCAAATGAGTTTACAGGTACAGAAGGAGAATATTTGTCATTGAAATGGTATAAAAAAATACTTATATCATTTTCAGGGCCTCTATTAAATTATCTATTAGCTATTATTCTTTTTATTATTATTTTTAATATGAAAGGTATAGATGTAGTTTCTATGAATTCCTCCTATATAGGGTCAATTACAAAAGGATCTTACATGTCAAAAGTTGGCATTAAACCTGGAGATAAGATAAAAACAATAGATGATATAAATATAAATACATGGTACGATTTATATTTTAATATAAGAAATAAAGTTGGTAAACGTATATTCATTTTAATTGATAGGAAAGGAACTTTTTTTAATTTAGATATAATTATTAAAAAAAAATCAATAGTAATTACTGATATTATGGGTGCAAAACCATATATAACAAATTTAAAATACGGATTTTTAAAATCTGTATACCTTGGAATAAAAACTCCAATAAGACAAACAATGATTAGTATTGCATACATTATAGATGAAATTATTTCATTTAGAAAACCTGAAATTTCTGGGCCTGTTGGTGTTATTCAAATTATGTCAAATGCAGCAAAATCTGGGATGTATGATTATCTAAAATGTATTGCAATTGTTTCTGTTGCTTTAGGATTATTTAATCTTTTTCCAATTCCTATGGTAGATGGTGGTATGATTGTATTGTTTTTTATTGAGGGAATAATAAAACGATGTATAAATATAAATGTAATTAAAATTTATAATACCATAGGATTAATTTTTATACTTATTATTTTCTTCTTTGCAACGTACATAGATATTTTACGTTTAGTGTAGATAAATAATTATGAAATTTTATAAAAGATTATATACGAAAAAAATAAATATTGGCAATGTTACAATAGGTGGTGGCTTGCCTATTGTAGTGCAATCTATGACAAATACAGATTCAAGAGATTATAAAGCCACTATAAAACAAATAAAACAACTTGAAGATGTTGGATGTGAAATTGTTCGTATTTCAATTCCTGATATGGAATCAGCATATAATATAAATATAATCAAAAAAAATATAAATATTCCGTTGGTTGCAGATATACATTTTAATTATAAAATAGCTTTAGAAACAATAAAGCAAGGGATAGACAAAATAAGAATCAACCCAGGAAATATTGGATCAGAAACTGACATTGGCATTTTGGCAAAAGAAGCTAAAAAAGCTCATATACCAATACGTATTGGTATTAATGCAGGTTCTTTAAAAGAATTTCATAGTTTTATTGATACTCGCTCGCGCGCAGAAGTTGTTGCAAATACTGCAATAAAATATGTAGAAATTTTAGAGAAATATAATTTTGAAGATATAGTGGTTTCATTGAAAACTTCAAATATTTATACAACAATACAAGCATATAACTTTTTTTCATTTAAAAAAAAATATCCATTACATTTAGGTATAACAGAATCAGGAACTATTTTCAGTGGTACAATAAAATCAGCAGCTGGACTTGGAATAATATTATATAATGGTATTGGGGATACATTAAGAGTTTCTCTCACTGCAAATCCTATTGAGGAAGTTAAAGTGGCTTATTATCTTTTACAATCTATGGGCCTTCGACATTTTGGCATCGAAATTATTTCATGTCCCACATGTTCTAGATGTCAAGTCGATTTGATAAAAATGGCTTCAAAATTTGAAGAAAAAATTGCTACAATAAAAAATCTAAAACATCTAAAAAAAAATATAAAAGTAGCTATAATGGGATGTAGTGTTAATGGTATAGGAGAAGCTAATGATGCAGACTTTGGGATAATATGTAAGAGAAATATAGGCATATTATTTAGATGCGGGAAAATAATAGGTAAAGTAAAAACCGAGAAATTGATTCAAAAACTTATTTTTATAATTATGAATTATATTAACACTAATGAGAATTAGATAAGGCAAAAATATATTACAAAAAAGGAAGTTAGAAAAAATTATTAAATAATATTCAAAAATTTTATAAAAAAAAATAACAAAAACAAAGTTGCTATTGTCAATAGAGATTTAAAAAAATAGAAAATATTTATAATATGCAAAGGAAAACCTTATAAGTATGTTAATAATTGCATTTTATACAATAATTTAGAATAAAGCGATAATACGACAAAAAAATACCTGTAAATTTTCTATTATACAGTAATTTTTGAATATAAAGTTAGAAAAGTTAGTTGATGAAAATGTGTAATAAAATTTAAAATGTTAAAAATTTTAAATTAATATTAATCTTCTTTTATTTTTATTGTTTGTTTATATTTTAATAAGTTCGAAAGAGTATATTATGTTTTTTTCTAAATTATTTATTCATACTTCAAGAGAAACATCTCACGAACATAAACGTGAAGCAGTTTCTATAAAATTGATGATAAAATCTGGTATGGTTCATAAGCTTTCATCCGGATTTTATGAATTTTTACCTATTGGATTAAAAGTTTTACGAAAAATTGAAAATATAATAAGACAAGAAATGAACGTTATAGGTGGTCAAGAAATTATGCTACCTTTAATTTCACCTAAAAGCCTACTAGTTGAAACAGGAAGATGGGATATTTATGGTAAAGAACTTTTTAAATTTAAAGATAGAAACGAAGCAGAATTTTGTCTTTCTCCAACTGCAGAAGAGGTGGCTGTAGATTTAATTAGAAAAAAAATTAAATCATACAAACAACTTCCTATTATGATATATCAATTTGGGGTAAAATTTAGAGATGAAATACGTCCGCGTTTTGGTTTGATACGTTCTAAAGAATTCCTTATGAAAGATGCTTATTCATTTCATAAAGATGAAAATGATTTGAAAAAACATTATCAAATTGTCTTTGACGCTTATGTTAATATATGTTTAAAATGTGGTATTAAGTTTCGTGCAGTTGAAGCAGTTTCTGGTATTATAGGTGGTTCATTTTCTCATGAATTTATAGCTATTACTAATAGTGGTGAGGAAGAAATAGTTTGGTGTGATTGTGGATATGGAGTGATCAGTGAAAAAGCTGAAGCGGTAAATGTTGAAAATCAAAAAGAAATTCCTCTTTCTATGGAAGAAATACTTACTACTAATATAAAAACAATTAAAGATGTTGCAAATATTTTAAAACTCCCATTATATAAATTCATAAAAACAGTTATTTACGTTGCAAATAATCAATTTGTTGCTGTTTTAATAAGAGGTGATCATGAAATAAATGAAACAAAACTTAAATCAATACTTGACGTAAATAAAATAATTCTTGCAAATAAAAACGATATTATTTATTCCATGAATATTCCAATAGGATTCATAGGACCAGTTGGGCTTAAAAATATAAAAATTATAGCTGATCTATCCGTTATTGAAATATCAAATGCGGTGACAGGTGCTAATAAAAAAAATTATCATATAAAAAATGTAAATTATATAAGGGACTTTGTTGTTGATATTGTTGCTGATATAAGAAGGGTTAAATGCGATGATTTTTGCCCCAAATGCAAAAAAGAAAAGTTAAAATTTTCTAAAGGTATAGAAATAGGGCATACTTTTAAACTTGGTATAAAATATTCGCATTCAATGAATGCTATATATTTCGATAAAAAAGGTAATAAAAAAAATATTGTTATGGGCTGTTATGGCATTGGAATTACAAGGATGATAGCTGCTATAATTGAACAATCTCATGATGATAGTGGTATAATATGGCCATGTGAAATTGCTCCTTTTGAAGTTATTGTTATTCCAGTAAATTTCAAAAATGAAAAAATTAAAAAAATATCAAAAAAAATATATAATGATTTATCTTTAAATGGATTAGATGTATTAATTGATGACAGAGAAGAAAGTGTTGGTGTTAAATTTAAAGATGCAGATTTAATGGGCATTCCTTATAAAATAACTGTTGGAGAAAAAAATCTTTCTTATGGAAATGTAGAATTAAAAGCTAGAAAAGATAAAAAAAATGATATCAAAATTTTAAAAACTGAAATTGCAATACGTGAAATATTAAAAATATTTAAAAAATAAACATGAAATAGTTGTAGAATAAAGATTCATCATTGAATGAGGTTTGTTATTGTATTACTACAATATTGAATAAAAAGATTTTTAAATGTTGAATAATTCCATTTATTCTGTTTTTTGAAATGTTATTATATTATATTTTTGTTTATAAGTTTGATATTTTTTTAATTTAAAGGATAGAAAATATGAGTTTAAGAAAATATGACATTCTTATAATAGGGTCTGGTCCTGCAGGATTTTCTGCAGCTGTAAGAGCTTCTCAATTAGGTGTAAAAAGAATTGCATTAATAGAAAAAGATTTAATAGGGGGAACATGTTTAAATTGTGGATGTATACCAACCAAATTTTTGTGGTTGTCACTAAAAACAAAACTAAAAATTCAAAAATCTTACGAATATGGTATTAAAGCAGTTTTAGATACTATTGATTTTGTAGATGTAATTAAAAAAAAAGATAAAGATATAGAAAATATTAGAAAAGGAATGAAATTGACATTATTAGCACATTCTATTGATATTATAAATGGTATAGCCTTATTTAAAAATAAAAACACAATTATAGTTTCAGATTTAAATAACGATCGAAAAATAGAAATACTAACTAATAAAATTATTATTGCCACTGGGACAAATCCTTCTATTATAGAAGAATTTAATTTTAATAACAATAATATAATTAACTCAACTGATATTTTAAACCTTAAAAAAATTCCAAAAAATATGCTTATCGTTGGTGGTGGAGCAATAGGCATTGAAATGGCAACAATATTTTCTGGATTTGGTTGTCGTATAACTTTAATTGAAAAAGAAAATCATTTACTGCAATACGAAGATTTTGAAATATCAGAACAAATAAGAAAAAATTTAGTAATACAAGGTGTTGAAGTTTTAACATCATATACAAAAATGCACGATATAATAAATAAATATGAAAAGATTCTAGTAGTTACTGGCAGAGCACCAAATAATATTTTAAAATTTGAAAACGTTGGCATAAAAACATCTGAAAAAGGATTTATTAAAACAAATGATTTTTATCAGACAAACATAAGTAATATATATGCAGTTGGCGATATTATAGGAGAAAATTTATTTGCATATACTGCTCAGAATGATGGAATTAAAGCTGCAGAAAATGCTGTTAATGGTAATTTAATTCAGATCAACAGAAAGAAATATATAGTTCCAAAAGTTGTTTTTGCTATGCCACAAATTGCTTCAGTTAAAGTTAATAATTTTTTTGAATATAAAAATTTAATTATTGGAAAATCTTCTTTTTCATCAAATTCAAGAGCCTTTATAGAAAAAGAGCGTGCAGGATTTGCAAAATGTGCTATTGACATTGTAACAAAAAAGCCAATAGCTTTTTGGATTATAGGCGCTCATTCTGATGAATTAATAAATATTGCTTCCCAAATTCTTAAAAATAATATTACTTACATATCAAGGGAAACTATATTTCATCCATCATTTAGTGAAATTTTACTTAATGCTTATGAAGATGCAATTAATAAAACTATTTATAAAAATAAAAAAGATAGGTGTAATAATTTATAATGTAATATTATATAAATTTGTAATTACATATATTTTAAATTTTACCATAACACAAAGATATAAATAGGAGGTATAAAATATAAATTATGAAAAAAACTGATTTATATAATGAACATGAAAAACTTGGAGCAAAATTTATGGAATTTAATGGATGGAAAATGCCAATTAAATATACATCTATTATTGATGAACATAATGCTGTAAGGACAAATATTGGTATTTTTGATATAGGACATATGGGTGTTTTTACAGTTGTTGGAAATGATGCTGAAAAATTTTTAAACAGTGTAACTCTTGGTAATGTATCTGGACTTATTAATAAAAAAGCAAGATATTCCATGATTTTAAATGATAATGCTGGTATAAAAGATGATATTATAATTTATAAAATTGATAAAGAATATATGATTGTTGTAAATGCTGTAAACTTTGAAAAGGATTATATTTGGTTAAATAAACATAAAACTAACAATGTCGAGATAAACGATATAAGTTCTGAAATTTATATTCTTGCTATACAAGGATGTGGTGCTCTTGATTTATTACAAAGTATTTCTTTAACAGATATTTATATTATGAAAAAATTTACGATATCAAATTTGCAATTAAATGGTATAAATGCAGATTTTTGTAGAATAGCAAGAACAGGATATACCGGAGAGGATGGTTTTGAAATATTTATATCAAAAAAACAAATAATTAAACTTTGGGAAAAATTCATGACGCTTCATGTAAAACCATGCGGGCTTGGATGCCGTGATACTTTAAGAAGAAGCATGCCACTATATGGGCATGAAATTGATGAAAGTATCAATCCTATTGAGGTAGGATTTGAAAAAATAATAAATTGGGATAACAATTTTATAGGTAAAAATAAACTTTTATCGATTATAAAGACTAAACCTTTGAGAAAATTAGTAAATTTTGAATGTATATCTGGTAGTATTGCTAGAAGTTTAGATGAAGTTTATGTAAACAATAATAAAATTGGTTATGTAACAAGTGGATCTTTTTCGCCAACATTAAAAAAATCAATAGGTAGAGCATTGATTAGTACTTTTGCCGATGAAAATAAATTAGAAGTTAATATTCATAATAAAATGAAAAAGATAAAAGTAGTTTCTGGCCCATTTTACAAAAGGTAAAATATGAGTTTATTATTTTAATATGTGTTATTTTTAACATAAATTATATCTATAATACGTTTATTAATTGGTTGTTCCTTTTATAAGGAGACAAAAGGAGTAAAAGAAATGTTATTTAATTTAGAAAATATAAATATACTTAATATAAGTGAGTATATTTTTTACATTATTTTAGTAATTTCAATATTTTCAGTAGCAGTTATTTGTTTTAAAATTTTTGAATTTTATAAAAAATCAAGGATTAAAAGGGATTATTTTATACCTAAATTGATAAAAAAAATTAAAGAAGATAATATTGATAGTGCTATAGATTTTTGTAATTCAATAAATTCTCCTATGTCTAGTGTTTCTTTAGTAGGACTTATTATTTTTAATAAAAAAGGAGAATATGGCACTATTATTAAAGCTATGAAAAGAGAAATAATGATTCAGGTAATTAAACTTGAGAAATTTGTTAATATTTTAGGCATATTTGGTAGTACTGTTGTTTATGTAGGTTTATTAGGTACAGTTTTAGGAATTATAAAAGCTTTTCATAATATCTCCAAAGTAGGATCCGGTGGTATAAATGTTGTTATTGGTGGGGTTTCAGAAGCTCTTATTGCAACGGCTGCAAGTCTTTCCGTTGCAATACCAGCCACAGTAGCGTATAATATCTTTTCAAGAAGTATAGAGAAATTTATTATTAATATGGAATATTGTATATCAACACTTGAAGATATTTTTAGAAAAAAAAATGATTTATCAAAAAAGAAATATCAAAATTAATTCCAATATTAATATAACACCATTTGTTGATATTGTACTTGTTCTTCTTATTATTTTTATGATAACTACATCCATTGTATATCAAAATATAATAATAGATATTGCAAATACAACAAAAGTCATAAATAATGATATTGATTTGGATATAGAAATTTTTATTTCAAAAGAAGGATTTATTTACATAAAAAATAAACTAATTCAAAATCATAAACTTGAAAAAACTATGCGAAAGTTATTTACTGCTTCTTCTAATAAAAGTAATATAGTTATAAATGCTGATGAAATGTGTGAGTATGATTGTATAATGCAATTTATAAACAAAGCTAAAAAAGCTGGAGCAAAAAATGTTATATTACGTACATAAAAAATTAAGTTTTTTTTGTAAATAATTGACATAAAAATAATATTATTGTACAATCTATAGTCGATAAGTAAAAGTATGCGATTAAAGTTTAGTTTATTTGCTTATAATTTTTTTTTGTTTTAATAAATTTTAGGTATTTAAAATGGAGGGAATTGTAGAAAAAAGAAAATTTTGTATAAATCAGTTTATTAAAGCAATTGACGTAAGACTTATTGATTCTAATGGCACAATGATAGGAATAGTAAAAACAAGTGATGCTTTGGTTTTGGCACAATCAAAAAGTTTAGATTTAGTTGAAATTTCTCCACGAGC
The DNA here is from genome assembly GCA_031273925.1 of Endomicrobium sp. Classification (GTDB taxonomy): domain Bacteria; phylum Elusimicrobiota; class Endomicrobiia; order Endomicrobiales; family Endomicrobiaceae; genus Endomicrobiellum. The sequence continues at coordinate 48,844 of JAISQW010000004.1, forward strand.
TAATCCGCCGATTTGCAAGATAGTTAGTTTTGCTAAATTTAAATATGAATTAAATAAAAAAAATAAGGAATCAATTAGAAAACAAAAAATTTCTCATGTTAAAGAAATTAGAATTAGATCGCGTATTGGTTGTCATGATCTGGAAGTTAAAATTAGGCGTGCTAGAGATTTTATAATTAATGGAGATAAAGTACAAATTACTGCTATGTTTTCAGGTAGAGAAATGCAGCATAAAGATTTAGGAGTTAAAGTTATGAATAAAATGGTGGCAGCATTATCTGATGTTGCAGAATTAGATGGAAAAATTTCTTCGATAGGTACGAGGGTATTTTTAGTTTTGGGTCCAAGAAAAAATAAAAAAGAATAGTATTATGTTTTATACTGCTATAATTAAAAGGATATATAATGAAAACACATAGTGGAGCAAAAAAACGTTTTAGAATTACTAAAATGAATAAAGTAAAATACAAAAAACCTGGACAAAGACATCTTATGATAGGTGATTCTGGCAATCAAAACAGAAAATCTAGGAAAGCTGTTTTTGTTACAAAAGCTGACATGAAAACAATGCTTAAAATAATGCCATATAGTTTTTAATAGTATTATTTTAATTAGGAGATTTTGTAAATGCGAGTAAAGAATGCTGTATATACAAGACAAAGAAAAAAAAGAATATTTAGACTTGCAAAGGGTTACTATGCTTCAAAAAGAAATCGTTGGAGAATGGCTGTACAACAAGTAGAAAAATCACTTGCTTATTCTTATTCTGGGAGAAGAGATAAGAAGGCTAACTTTAGAAAGCTCTGGATAGTTCGTTTAAATGCTGCAGTGAGAGAGGAAGGGATATCTTACAATAATTTTGTTTCATGTCTAAAAAAAGCTAATATAATAATAAATAGAAAAATGCTTGCAGAAGTGGCAGTTAAGGATGCGTTAGTATTTAAAAATCTTATACAGATTATAAAACCTAAACTATAAACATATTTAGTGATATTAGTTTTTGATTATCGTTGTTTAGTTTATAAAGTAATAAAATAACATCAAAAATATGTTAAATTTAAAAGTATATTTTTTATGGAGAGAGATTTTTGGATATTGTAAATATTAACGAGTTGATAGGTAACATTGAATTATTTGTTAACAAAATTTGTGGTAAAATAAAAAAATCTGACATTAAAGAACTTCGTATTTTAAAAACTAAGTGTTTTGGTAAAAATGGAATAATAACTAATTTTTCAAAATCTTTGCCACAGTATAATGTAAGTGATAGAAAAAAATTTGGATTACAATTAAATAAGGCAAAAAAAATTCTTGAAGATGCTATAGTAAAAAGAATAGAAAAAAGTAAGAGTGTTTATCGTGATAGTGAACCACATCATGAAAAATTAAGTTATTCTAAGGATTTTTGTTTTCCGTTTCCTAAAGGTAGTCTTCATCCTATTATTCAGACTATACAAGATATAATCGCTATATTTAAATCTCTAGGATTTGCAGTAGTTGATGGCCCTGAATTGGAAACTGATTGGTATAATTTTGAAGCATTGAACATTCCTGAAGATCATCCATCAAGAGATGTACAAGATACCTTTTATCTTAATGAAAATGGCATAAAAAAATTACTAAGAACACATACTTCACCTGGACAAATACATATCATGGAAAAACAGTTGCCTCCTATTAAAATTATTGTTCCTGGAAGAGTTTATAGAAATGAAACATCGGATGCTTCTCATTCATCTATTTTTTATCAGATTGAAGGGCTTGAAATTAGTGAAAACATAACTTTTATGGATTTAAAGGCAGTACTTGTAGAATTTATAAATAGATTTTTTATGTCAGAGTTAAATTTGCGTTTTAGACCGTCATACTTTCAATTCACAGAACCATCTGCAGAAGTTGATATTCAATGTAATTTTTGTAAAGGAAAAGGTTGTAAAATATGTAAAAATTTGGGATGGATGGAAGTACTAGGTTGTGGAATGGTACATCCTAATGTTTTAAAATCTGTTAATTATGATTTTCAAAAATATATTGGATATGCTTTTGGAATAGGTGTCGAAAGAATAACAATGTTAAAACATAATATAAATGATATACGTTTGTTTTATGAAAATGATTTACGATTTTTAAAACAGTTTTAAAAATCGTAAATTGTATACATTAATATCAAGAAAAATAACATAAAAAATGAAAATATCATACAATTGGATTAGAAAATTTACTAATTTTAGAATAACACCTAATGAACTTTGTAGTTTACTTATTTCTATAGGATTTGAAACATCTATTGTTTCAAATAAACGTTCTTGGACAAATATAGTTTCAGCAAAAATAATAGATATATCTAAACATCCTAATGCAAATAAATTATTTTTATGTAAAGTGACTGATGGTAATAAAGAATATTCTGTAATATGTGGAGCAAAAAATATTGCTATAGGACAAATTGTACCATTTGCAAAAATAGGTGCTACTTTAAAAGACATTAAAGTAAAAAAAAATAAAATAAGAGGATTAGATTCTAATGGCATAATATGTTCTGCTGAAGAATTAGAGTTAGAAGTATCATCAAAGGGAATTTTAATTTTAAATACAGATACAAATTTAGGTGAACCTCTAGAAAATATTTTTGATAAAAATGACACAATCTTTGAGATAGAAGTAATGACTAATAGAGGTGATTGTTTAAGTCATTTGGGTATAGCTAGAGAAATTAGTGCTAAATTACAAAAAAAAATATTTTTACCTGCATTAAAAGTATTTAGTGTTCCACGTGTTATTCAGTCATCTATTACTATTGAAGTAAAATCTGATTTGTGTTTACGTTATATAGGAAGCTTTATAACGGATGTTAAAATTAAAACATCTCCTAATTGGCTTATGTGTGCTTTACAAAAAAATGGCCTTAAATCAATTAATAATGTAGTTGATATAACTAATTATGTTATGTTAGAATTAGGGCAACCATTACATGTTTTTGATGCATCTAAACTTTGTTCGAATAAAATTATTATAAGAAATGCTATTGATAACGAAAAAATATTTGCTCTTGATGATAAAGAATACATTCTGGATACTGAAATGCTTGTGACATCAGATTTGCAAAAACCAATTGCTATATCAGGAATAATTGGGGGTAAATATTCAAGTGTTGATAATAAAACTACAACCGTGTTTATAGAGAGTGGAATTTTTGATGCTAATTCAATAAGAAAAACTTCAAAAAAATTACATCTTTCAACTGATTCTTCATATAGATTTGAACGAAAATTGGATTGGAATATGTCTAAATTTGCTATGTTGAGAGCAATAAGTTTAATAATTGATATTGCTGGTGGAAATCTAAAAATATTGAAAGATATTAAAAATATTAAATATAAGAAAACGCAAATTATTTTAGAAATCGATAAAATATTCAAAGTTTTGGGATATACCATTGAAATAGATGAAATAAAAAAAATTTTAATTTTTCTCGGTATAGATATACAGTTAAAAGGTAATATTTTTTTTTGTACTGTTCCATCTTGGCGTAATGACATAAAGTTTGATGTAGATTTAATTGAAGAGATAGTAAGAATAAAAGGTTACGATACTGTACCATATGTAAAAAACAATAAATATTCAACGTATATTGTAAATAATGCATTTATTCCAACAATTATTGAAAAATTAAGAATAAAATTGAGCGAGCTTGGATTTAGTGAAGTTTTAAATTATACCTTTGTTGAAATTAGAGATTTAGAAAAATTTGATTTAAAATATTATTATAAAATTTTAAATCCTGTATCTAAAGAAAATGAAGTTTTAAGACCGTCTTTACTTTTGGGTTTATATAAAAATTTATTACTGAATATTGGACATGGATCTGAAACTGTGACTTTATTTGAATATGGCAAAATATTTAATAAATTTGGTGAAAGAAAAGCATTTGCGATGATAATGTATGGTAGAGTATGGCAAGAGTGGTGTTTTTGGACAGAAAAAAAAATTGATTCTGTGTATGATTTTTACTTTGGTTGTGGTGTAGTAAGAAAAATTTTGCAATTATCAAATAAATTTATTATTACTAAAAATTCTTCCATAAAAAAATATTTTCGTTCTGAGCAAACAGCAGCTATTACTTATAATGGTAAGAATGTTGGACAATTTGGTATTTTAAATCCTTTTATTATTGATAAAATGAAATATGATATATTTTATTTTGAAATTTTAACAAATGAAATTGAAGAAAATTATACTGAGGAAATAGTTTTTTATAAAACGTATTCTAAATTTCCTATAGTAAAAAGGGATATTTCGATTGTTGCAGATAAAACTTTGAAATTTGAAAAAATTGAAAGTATATTCAAAAATATTGTTGATACAAATAATATTTTAAAAACATATTCGCTTTTTTCTATTTATATATTAAATAAAAGTAAGTTATGTTATTCATTCAGACTATCTTATGGTAGTAATAGTAAAACATTGACAGATAAAGAAGTTACTGAAGATATGAATATGTTGTTGAAGAAATTAGATAAAGAATTAAAAGTAAAATTAAGAAAATAATTTTTATGAATTATATATTTATTATGGATTGTTTTTTTAAAAAAATAAATTATTTGACAATTTTGCATAGAAATTGTAAAACGAAAACATGGGAAATGATGTTGAGGTTCTTTTTTTAAAAGTTAAAGAGACTATAGTAAAGTTTAGAAAACTTGTAAATGAAAACAATAAGCTGAAACTAGAATTGGAATATTTAAAAAAGGAAAAGGAAAAAACCAAAAAACAAGTTGCTGAATACTTAATGTTTAAAAAAAATATTGATGAAGTTGTTATGAAAATTGAGAAAATTATAAGAAAAATTGATGCAACAAAAAGTTTATGATTATGAATAAAATCTATGAAAGAGTTATGGGAAGAGATATAGAGTTTAATGTAGAAAACATAGATAGATTAAGTTTTGATGGTGTTGTGAATTTTGTAAATGAAGAATGGATGGAAGTAAAAAAAGAAAATTCAAGTATTCCTGACACACAAAAAATAGCGGTTTTAACAGCTGTAAAAATAGCAATGAAATTATTTAAGCTAAAAGATTTGCAGAAAAATAATGTTGATAACTATGAAAAAAAAATAGATGATCTCATAAAACAGTTGGATGATTTATATCATATAAGTTAGTTATTCATTAATTCTTTTATAGATTTTATTCATATCTTTACAGTATCTTTCCAATTTTTTGTCATATAAAATACTAATAAGCAGTATTTTATCTGTTATTTTAATAATATATCTTGTAAAAAACAAGGTAAGATTTATATAATTATTAGAGTGTACTAATAGTATTTTTGGTATTAAATAACAAAAAAGTTCTGTAAAACTGTTTTCAAATAAAGATACTTAAAAAAAATTAAATTTTAAATTAATGATTGAAGTCTTATTTGCATAAAGATTTTATAATGAAACTGTTTGTTAGATCTTTTTTATTTATAAAAGATAGTAATAAAAAATGTTTATGTACGAATATTCAAAATTTAAAAAAAGTAAAATAAGAGCTAAATTTTTGAGCTTAAGGAAAAAAATAAGTTTTATCTCTGCTATTGAATCTAGTATTGATATTTTTTTTAAGATCAAGAAACTTTCTTTATATAAGAAAGCAAAAGTGATTATGTTTTATGTATCTTCCGGTTTTGAAGTCATAACTGATTTTATGATAAAATTATCTATTAAAGAAGGAAAAAATATTGTTGTACCAATTATAGTAAATTCTACAAACAAACAAATGTTGTCTATAAAAATAACAAAATTTGAAGATTTATTAAAATCAGTTTATGGCATTAGACAACCAAAAATGGATTTTAATAATATTATAGAAAAAGATTGTATAGATCTAATTTTTGTACCTGGTGTTGTCTTCGATTTGTTTGGATATAGAATGGGTTACGGTAAAGGTTATTATGATAGATGGCTTAGGGATATACCAATTTCAAAAACAATAGGGCTTGCTTATAGTTTTCAAATCATAAATAAACTACCTATTGACAAACATGATGTACCAATAGGTATGATAATTACTGAAAAAAAAGTTATTATTAGAAAATAATATGTGTTTATTGTTTTACATATAAAATATTTCAGAGTATAATTAATATGAAAATAAAATAGGAAAATCTTGTGCATCATCTGTACATCTTGTATAATTAGCAATATGTAATATATAAAAAGGGGTACGATGTGATGAAAAATTTAACTGCTATTATAATTGCTTTTGCTATAGGGTATATTGTACGTTTTATATATGCAAAATTATATAAAAAATCTTTAGAACGGCATTCAGAAAAAATTATAAAAGAAGCAAATTTAATAATTGATAATAAAAAAACTGAATTTGAAAACGAAATGAAAGAAAGAAAATTATCTATACAAAATATGGAAAATAGATTAACTCAACGAGGAGATAATTTAGACCGTAAATTTGAGATTATTGATAAAAGAGATAGAGACCTAATATGTAAAGAAAAAGAATTTTTAATAAGAGAAAAGTCTCTTATGAAAGCACTTGCAGAAATAGATAAAATAAAAGAAAATCAAGTAAAACTTCTCGAAAAGATTTCAGAAATGACAAAAGATGAGGCAAAAAAAAGCATAATAAATGAGATAGAAGGAGTAGCGAAACGAGATGCTGCAATTTTAATACAAAAAATTGAACATGAAACTCGTGAAAATGCCACTAAAAAATCTAAAGAGATTCTTTCTATTGCAATACAACGTGTAGCTGTGGATCATACTTCAGACATTACTACTTCAACAGTTCAAATTTCAAGTGATGAAATTAAAGGAAGAATCATAGGCAGAGAAGGTAGAAACATAAAGGCTTTTGAACATTTAACTGGTGTTGATTTAATAATCGATGATACTCCAGAATCTATAACACTTTCAGCTTTTGATGGTGTAAGAAGACAAATAGCAAAAATTGCATTAGAAAAATTAGTTAATGATGGTAGGATTCATCCTGCAAGAATAGAAGAAATTATTGAAAAAGTAAAAAAGGATATGGATCAACATCTTAAAGAAGTCGGTGAACAAGCTGCACTTGATGCTGGAATACTTGGTCTTAATTTTGAAATTATTAAATTATTAGGAAAACTTAAATATAGAACCTCTTATGGCCAAAATCAATTACAGCATACTTTAGAAGTTTCATGGCTTGCAGGTGCTATAGCTGGTGAATTAGAGCTTGATATAATGTTTTGTAAAAAAGCAGGGTTGTTACATGATATAGGTAAAGCTGTTGACCATGAAGTTGAAGGAACTCATCATCAAATTTCTGCTAATGTGGCTAAAAAATATGGTGAATCACCAAAAATGATAAATGCAATTTTATCACATCATGAAGGAATAGAAATACCATTGAGTCAAGAAGCTTTTGTTGTAGCAGCAGCAGATGCAATTTCTGCATCAAGACCAGGTGCTAGAAGAGAATCAATTGAGCATTATATTAAACGTCTTGAGCAACTCGAACGAATTGCAAAAAGTTTTAAAGGTGTTTCTGTTGCTTATGCAATACAGGCTGGTAGAGAAGTTAGAATACTTGTTGAACCTAATGATATTAACGATGAACATGCTCAAATTTTGGCGCGTAATATAGCAAAAAAAATCGAACATGAACTTGAATATCCAGGACAAATTAAAATTACTGTGATACGTGAAATACGCGCTCAAAGTATATCTAAATAATGTTTTAAAGTATCAAATTTGATTTTTTGTTTGTGATATGTTTATAAATATGAATAATTACTAAAATTTAATTAGATAAAAAAATAAATCTTTAAAAAAATTAAATCATTATTACAAAGGATTACTTTGAAAAATTTTCTTAACAAAAAAGTAAATTATATAAATTCAGCACTAAAAGAATTTTTACCAAAAGATAATTCTATTATTTCTAAAGGTATGCGTTATAGTGTATTAGCAGGCGGGAAAAGACTTCGTCCAATATTTTTAATATTATCAGCAGAGCTTTTTGGTGGTAAATCTCATGATGTACTTCCAGCTGCTTGCGCTATTGAATATATACATACATATTCATTAATACATGATGACTTACCAGCTATGGATAATGATGATTGGCGAAGAGGTATTCCTACAAATCACAAAAAATTTGGAGAAGCAGTAGCTATCTTATGCGGTGATGCTCTTCTTACAGAATCTTTTAGTCTTATACTGAAATCAAAAAGTAGTCCTAAAAATATAAATGAAGCAATAAGAATTCTTTCTAATTATGCTGGCTATAGAGGCATGATTATGGGACAAGTTAAGGATACATTACTTATAAAAGATTTATATAATAATTCCACAAAAATGTTTTTAAAACGTAAATTAAAACTTATACAAATTCAAAAAACATCAGCACTAATAATTGCAAGTTTAAGAATGGGTGCTATTCTTGCAGGCGCTGATAAAAATAGTTTACAAATTCTTGAAACTTATGGTACTGATATTGGCATAGCTTTCCAAATTACGGACGATATTTTGGATGTATATGGTAATGAGAATTTTTTTAATGAAAAAAGTAATGATTTGAAAAACAAAAAACTTACCGCATTATCTTTGTATGGTAAAAAAAATGCTACTAAAAAAGCTTATGAATATATTGAAAAAGCTAAAAAAGCGATATCCGTGTTTGGTAGTAAATCAAAAATATTTATTAGAATTGCAGAGCATATTATCGATATGACACATTAAAACTTAGTAAAATATTTTAATAATTGTTTTGAAGAAATACTTATTAACCAATTGTGTAATAAAATAATGAGTTTACTAAATATTATTGATAATCCTGAAGATTTAAAAAAAGTTAAAAAAGAAAAATTGGAAATTCTTGCAAAAGAAATAAGAAATGAAATACTAAGTGTAATTTCAAGAAATGGAGGCCATTTATCCTCTAATCTTGGAGTTGTTGATTTAACTATTGCAATACATTGGGTATTTAATTGTCCAAATGATAAAATAATTTGGGATGTTGGACATCAATCTTATACTCATAAAATTCTCACTAACAGAAAAAATAAATTCAATACGATAAGGACATATGGTGGATTAAGTGGTTTCCCAAAGAGATCAGAATCTGAATATGATGCTTTTAGTACAGGACATTCATCAACATCTATTTCAGCAGCTTTAGGATTTGCAGTTGCTAGAGACATAGCAAAAAAAAATTTTAAAATAGTTGCTATTATTGGTGATGGTTCTATGACAAACGGACTTGCTTTCGAAGGATTACAAAATGCAGGACTTTTAAAAAAAGACATATTAGTTATCTTAAACGATAATGAAATGTTTATTTCGCAGAAAATTGGTGCAATTGTGGGATATTTTGCAAAACTTTTAACTATAGGAATGGCGAGAAAACTCGAGGAAAAAATTATGAAAACTGTTAGTAGATTTCATAATTTTGGGAAACCATTTAAAAAATTTATAAGAAGAATGAAAGTTATGCTTTTTCCGGGCATGCTTTTTGAAGAAATGGGTTTTACATATATAGGACCAGTTCAAGGACACAACATATGTAATTTGATTACTGTATTAGAAAAATTAAAAGATATGAAAGGTCCAGTGTTATTTCATGTTACTACAAAAAAGGGCAAAGGATATATTCCAGCTGAAATAAATCCTACAGAATTTCATTCTGTAGGCAAATTTAACATAAAAACAGGGAAAATTTTTCAACAACATATGATTACATATACAGATATCTTTTCTGATATGTTAGTAAAATTAGCTTATGTTAATAAAAAAATAATTGCAATAACAGCCGCTATGCCAAATGGTACAGGTTTAGATAAATTTGCAAAAATATTCCCTAATAGATATTTTGATGTTGGGATAGCTGAAGGGCACGCTGTAACATTTGCTGCAGCACTTGCTGCACTTGGCATGAAACCTGTATGTGCAATATATTCCACTTTTATGCAAAGAGCTATTGATAATATTATACATGATGTTGCTTTACAAAAGCTTCCAGTAGTTTTTGCATTAGACAGATCTGGATTGGTAGGTGAAGATGGAGGAACACATCATGGAGTTTTTGATTTGTCGTATTTAAATTACATACCACAATTAATTATTATGTGTCCTTCCAATGGCAATGAATTGCAAGACATGCTTAATACAGCATTAAGCTTAGATAAACCATGTGTAATAAGGTATCCAAAAGGAACAGTTACTAATACTACGTTAAATAAATTTAGTTCTACATTGCAAATAGGTAAAGCTGTAATTTTAAAAGATGGCAATGATATTTGTTTCCTAGGAATAGGAAATCATGTAAATACATGTTTAAAAACTGCAGAATTACTTGCAAAACAAAATATAAATGCTTCTGTAATAAATATGAGATTTTTAAAACCTATTGATATAAATATTTTAAAAGAAATGATTTCAAAAACTAAGAACTTTATCACAGTTGAAGAAAATGCTTTGATAGGTGGTTTTGGATTAACAATAAAAGCTATTTTATGTAATTATGATGTTTTTGTTGAGTGTGTTGGTATTCCTGATAAATTTATAGAACACGGAAATTTAAATATTTTAAAAAAAAAATGCGGTATCGTAACAGAAGATATAGCTGTTATAGCATTACAAATGCTTAAAAAAAATAAAAAAGGATTTTGTTAAATTCTAAATAACTTATTGAAAATTATTTATTTTTTATTTGCTTTAAAAATAGAAAATATGGAAAAGAGGAATAATGAAAAAATATAATTATTTCGACATAGAAAAAAAATGGCAAAACAAATGGAAAAAGGAAAAGGTTTTTGAAAGTAATGAACTATTAGATAAAAAAAAATATTATTGTTTAGTTATGCTACCATATCCATCAGGTGATTTACATATGGGACATGTAAGAAACTATACTATTGGAGATGTTGTTGCTAGATTTTACAGAATGCAACAAAAAAATGTTTTACACCCAATGGGATGGGATGCTTTTGGATTACCTGCTGAAAATGCAGCTATAAATAATAAAATTCATCCTGTAAAATGGATAAAACAGAATATATTTCGTATGAAAAAACAGTTACAAAATCTTGGATTTTCTTATGACTGGAGTAGAGAAATTAAAACATGTGATCCAAAGTATTATAAATGGAATCAATGGTTTTTTATAAAGATGTGGGATAGGGGGTTGGTTTTTAAAAAAAATGCATATGTAAATTGGTGCAAATCTTGTAAAACTGTTTTAGCTAATGAACAAATTTCTGATAATACATGTTGGAGGTGTAATACTAATATTAGTCGTAAGAAATTAAATCAATGGTTTCTTAAAATTACTGATTATGCTGATGAATTATTAAATGGACATAAACAACTTTCTGGTTGGCCAAAACAAGTTATATCAATGCAAAAGAAATGGATAAACAAAACTTATGGTATGGAAATAAGTTTTACCTTATCAAAAATTAACAAAAAAATAAAAATATTTACTACAAGACCAGATACTCTTTTTGGCGTGACATTTTTGGTTATATCTCCTGAACATGATTTTATTGATGAAATAAAATCATATATTGAAAATTATAGTGAAGTTGAAATGTATATACATTCAAATAGAAATAACATTTTAAATAAAGATAAAACTGGTATTAAATTAAATGGTATTAGTGCAATAAATCCATTGACAAATGAAAATATTCCAATTTACACATCTGATTATGTTTCAGTAGAACACGGAACAGGTATAATTATGGCTGTTCCGGCTCACGATCAAAGAGATTGGGAATTTGCAAAAAAGTTTAATATACCTATTAAAGAAGTTATAAAAAGTGAAACAAATTTTGTAGATATCAGTAAATGTGCTTATGAAGATGTAGGTATTCTTATAAATTCATGGCAATTTAATGGAATAAAATCCGATGAAGCTGTAAATATCATTTCAAGGTGGGTTGAAAAAAAAGGAGTTGGTAAGAAAGTTGTAAAATTTAAACTTAAAGACTGGCTTGTATCAAGACAAAGATATTGGGGTACACCAATACCAATGATCCATTGTAAAAAATGTGGCATTGTTGCTGTGTCTGAAAAAAAACTACCAGTGTTACTTCCAGAAAAAATTAATTTTGTTGATGGGTATGGATCATTATTGCAACAAAACCAAAATTTTATCAATGTCAAATGTCCAAAATGTGGAATAGATGCAAAACGAGAAACTGATACTATGGATACTTTTATTGATTCGTCTTGGTATTATCTTAGATATTGTGATATTAATGATAATATAGTTTTTGATATTAATAAAGTAAATTATTGGATGCCTGTTGATCAGTATATTGGTGGTATAGAACATGCTTGTATGCATTTATTATATTCGAGATTTTGGTATAAAGTTATTAGAGATTTGGGACTTGTAAAACATGATGAGCCTTTTACAAATCTTTTAACTCAAGGCATGGTAACGTTAAATGGTACTGCAATGTCAAAATCAAAAAAAAATATTATAAGTCCTGATGAAATGTTGAAAAAATATGGTGCAGACACTACAAGACTTTTCATTCTTTTTGCAGCACCTCCAAAAAAGCAATTCAATTGGACATATTGTGGTTTAATGGGATGTTGGAGATTTATAAATAGAATATGGCAGCTCTTAGACATTGTGAATAATAGAAGTAAAAAATATGTTTCTACTAATAATGATGACATAATTAAAAAAGAAAAGATAAAGCTTCTAATAGCAATGCATAAGACAATAAAAAAAGTTACTGAAGATATAAAAAAGGAATTACAATTGAATACTGCAATTTCTTGTATTATGAAACTTGTAAATATTTTATATTCTTATAGATATCACTCAAACGATGATGGAATGTCTCTAAAGGTATATGAATCTGTCATTCTTTTAATGGCACCATTTACACCACATGTTTGTGAAGAAATTTGGGAAAAATTAGGACACAAAAAATATATATCAACCTATACATGGCCAACTTTTGATGAAAATATAATTAATGAATCTTTTGTAGAATTACCTATACAAATAAATGGCAAATTAAGAGGTAAAATAACAGTTTCAAAAAATGCAAAGGAATGTGATATTAAAAGTGTTGTTGGTATGGATAACAAGATTTCAATACAATTACAAAATAAAAAAATATTGAAATTTATATATATAAAAAACAAAATCATTTCAATAATTGCAAAATAAATTTAATTATGAAAAGAATTCTTATTATTTCTTTTATGTTGTTTTTATCATTGTTTACAATATATTGCATATCAGATTGTTGTGATTCAGTTTTGTCAAAAGAATTAAATGATAGTAATCGTACTAAAAAAATATATATAAAACCTTTTGTTAATAATACTGATCAATATGGTATTGAAGTAGAATTTGTAAACGCAATTGTAAATGAAATAATAATGGATGAACGTATATCTTTAGAAAATAGTGAAACAGAATCTGATGTAGTTATTATTGGTATAATTGAGAAATATATTTTACATCAGTTGTTTTATGATATAAGTACTGCTTATGAACAGTATAAACTTTTTGTTGTATTAAATATTTCATTAATAAACAAAAGCGACGGTAAAAATTTATTGAAAAATTCAAAAATAGAAGGCTTCCAAATTTATACTGATAAAACAAGGATGAAAATTATTAATGGTATAAAAAATAATGACAATGATGAAGAAATGGCTAGAATGCTTCTTTGGAAAAGAATGTCTAAAAATATTATAAGATCAGTTGTAAGAGTTTTATGAAATATTAGATAAATATTTTTTTTATTTGGTTTATAAAATTTTTAACATATTTTTACAGGATTTTATTTAATGCAGATTTTAAAGGTTCATGACTTTAACAAATTGATATTGAACAAACATATATTCCCAGTATATTTATTTATGTGTGAAGAGTTATATCTTTTTGAAATGTGTCTTAATAAGCTAAAAAAACAAATTGACATGGATAGTAGTAACAATGTTGATCAAGATTATTTTTATTTGCCAGAATCCTCTATAGAGAACATTGTAAGTACTGCTTATACATCTCCTTTTTTCAATAAAAAAAGGATTATTATTGTTAAAGGTATCAATGAAATGAAAGGAGTAGATATTGAAAAATTTACAAACTATTTATTAAATATTACAAATGCTAATACATCATTACTTGTTTTAGTATATTTTGGTAATTTCAAAAATGATTTGAGTGTAAAAAGAAAAACATTTATCAATAAATGTATTACTTCTCAAAAATGTATTTGTGTTAATTGTGAAAAACCATGTAATGAAGAAGTAAAAAAATTTATAAAAACTGAATTTATAAAAAGAAAAAAAATAATTTCTGATGATCTAATTTCGAGAATTATAGATAAAAATGGTACAGATTTATTGAATCTTTCAAATGAAATAGAAAAAATTGCACTATTTTTAGGCAAAAATCAAAAAATTAAAGATGAAGATTTAGAAAAAATTTACGGATATGTTAAAGATTCAAACATCAACAAATTGTTATATAATATTGATAATAAAGATTTTAAAAATAGTATATATATTTTAGAAAAACTTTTAAATGAAAACGTAAATTGTACTATGATACTTTCAGCAATTTCATCAAATATTAGGAAAATGATTATTGCGAAAAGTATGGTTAAAGAACAAAACATGTCTATTAATGAAATTGCTTCTTCAATTAGGATTTCTAATTCATATGTGAATATTTTTTTTATAAATCTAAAAAAACATAATGTAAACACGCTAAAGAGAAGTTTAAAAATGATATTAGATGCAGATATTGCAATAAAAACTGTTTGTGGAGATATAAAATTCTCTCTATTGAGAATTATATTATTGATTTGTGGTGAATAATATAAAAAAAGAAACATTTATGATATCATGTTAAATGATGAAAAAACAAAAACGTTTCTTTATTACGATTGAAGGTGGAGAAGGTTCAGGTAAGACAACACAATCTTTTTATTTAAGAGATTATTTTCAACAAAAAGGGTATAAAACGTTACTTACAAGGGAGCCTGGCGGTACAGTTTTAGCCGAATGTATACGAAATATACTTTTAAATCCAAATTTAAATTTGCTACCATTGAGTGAGCTTTTCTTATATGAAGCTGCTAGAGTTCAACATGTTAAAGAACTTATTTTGCCGGCTTTAATGTCAGAAAAAATTGTTATTTGTGATAGATTCATAGATGCAACTGTTGCATATCAAGGATATGGTAGAAAATTAGATTTAAAACTTATAAACAAGCTTAATTTTATAGCAGCATATGGTATTTTCCCAAGTTTAACAATATATCTTGATATAAAATCCTCTAGAGGTTTAAATAAAGCAAGAATGTTAAATAAAAAATATTATGGGAAAACTGGTGATAGAATTGAAAGTGAATCTATGAAATTTCATGTAAATGTTAGAAATGGATACTTAAAACAAGCAAAAAAATATCCTAATAGAATAAAAATTGTTAAAATACAAAAAACTCCAATGCAAACTCAAAATTTAATAAGAAAAATAGTAGATATATTATTTTAAAATGTTTAAAAATATATTAAGTCAACAAAAAATAAATAAAATTCTTTCTGATCAAATAAAATCTGGTAAAATAGTACATTCTTATATTTTTGTTGGCACACCAAATAGCTTGAAGTATCTCGTAATTATTGAGTTTGCAAAAATTTTAAATTGTGCTATAAATAATAATCCTAAGATATATTATGAAGCTTGCGAAAAATGTACATCTTGTAAAAAGTTCTCTAAAAATATTTATCCTGATTTACATTTTATAGATTTTAAAAAACAAGCAAAAATACAAAAAGAAAACATTGAAAAACAAAAAATATTAAAAATTGATACAATAAGACATATGCAGAAAGAGATGTATATAAAAGCATATGAAATGAAATGGAAATTTTTTATCATAGATCCTGCTGAAAAAATGAGTATATTGGCCATGAATTCTTTACTTAAAGTACTTGAAGAACCACCTAAAAATACAATCATTATTTTACTTGCAAATCATAAAGAAATGATATTAAAAACAATAGTTTCGCGTTCTCAAATTTTGTTTTTTCAATCCTCAGATTGTTTTCTAAATTTTGAATCAAATTCTGAAATTTTTGCGTTAAATAAAACATTATCAGAAAATAAAAAAAGTAATATTGACAAAAATGTAAAAAATATAACTAATGTATCTTTATTATATAAAATAATAAATCAAAAACTTTCTTTTTCTGAAATTTTGATGATATCAAAAAATATTTCTAATAATAGTAGTGCATTAGAATGTATTGATATCATGATAAATGATGCTGAAAGAAATTTTAAAGCATACTTAAACATTATATCGTATATATTAGATTTATTGAACAAAGCAAGGATTTTACTTCTTAAAAATATTAATGTTCAGAATGTTTTAGATAACTTATTTTTTGATTTATTAAATTTAAAATAATATTTTTTTTAAAAAAAACAAATTATACTAGTTTTTAGGAGAAATTCTATGTTAGCTGTTGTTGGAGTAATTATTAGAAAAATTAAAGATAAGATATATGCTGATGTTAATAAACATTTTGATTTAAAATTAAATGATAAAATTGTACTTAAAACTGAGCATGGTATTGAAGTAGGTATGGTTTTTGAAAAATTAAAAAGTATTCACAATAATGAAAATTCTACAAGTAAAGTATTAAGAAAGATAACAGAAAGCGATGAAAAAATAATTGAAAATAATGAAATTAAAAATATAAAAGTAAAAAAAGTAATCATAAAAAAAATTGAAGAGCATAAACTTAATATGAAACTAACATCTGTTCAGTATACTTTTGACCGATCTAAACTTTTTATATACTACACGTCTGAAATTAGGGTTGATTTTAGAAAATTTATTAAAGATTTAGGAAGTATTTTAAAAACACGAATACAGATGGTTCAAATAGGTGTTAGAGATGAATCAAAAATAGTGGGTGGAATAGGTCCGTGTGGACGTATTGTATGTTGTCATAATTTTTTAAAAGATTTTAACTCGATAACTATTGATATAGCTAAGGATCAAAATTTATTATTAAATACTGCAAAACTTACTGGCCTTTGTGGTAGGCTTTTGTGTTGTATATTTTATGAAAGTGATACATATAAAAATATAAAAAAAAAATTACCAACATTAGGTAACATAGTTTTGACACCTAATGGTAAGGCAAAACTTATTGCTATAGATTGCATAAGAGAAAGAGTAACCGTGGATTTTGGAGACAATAAGCCCTTTGAGATATTTAAAATAGATCAAATTACGAGTATTAATAAAAAATGAAATTTTATATTACAACTCCTATTTTTTATGTAAATGATGCACCACATATAGGTCATTCTTATACAGTTATAATTTGTGATATTATAGCGAGATGGAAAAGGTTGAATAATTATGATGTGTTGTTTTCAACAGGGACAGATGAACATGGATTAAAAATTGCTATGGCAGCAAAAACAAATGGTGTAATACCTGAAAAATTTTGCGACACAATAAGTATGAGATTTAAAAAAGTTTGGAAACTTTTAAATATTTCACATACAGATTTTATACGAACAACAGAATACAAACATTTTATGACAGTTCAGAAAGTTATAAATATTTTATTTAAAAATGGATTTATATATAAAAGAAAATACAGCGGTCTTTATTGTACTGCTTGTGAACGGTTTTATGTTAAAAAAGATTTAGATGAAAATGAACTTTGTTACTTACATAAAATAAAACCAATACCTCAATCTGAACAAAATTATTTTTTTAAATTATCTAATTTTAAGACTGCAATTTTAGAAAGGATAATAAATTTTAATCATAAAGAGCATATTGAAATACACCCTAAAGAAAGAAGAAATGAAATTATAGGTAAATTAAAAAATGGAATTGATGATATAAGTTTTTCAAGACTTTCTATTGACTGGGGAATACCTGTTCCGTTTGATAAAACACAAACGGTTTATGTTTGGGTTGATGCTTTAATAAATTATATAACTGTTATTGGATATTGCGAAAATAGTAATAAATTTAAAAAGTATTGGCCTGTTGATGTTCATTTAATGGCTAAAGACATATTATGGTTTCATTCTGTAATTTGGCCAGCAATTTTAATGGCTATAGGATTGCCTCTACCAAAAAAAATATACTCTCACGGTTTTTTTACTTTAAATGGTAGAAAAATGTCAAAATCTTTAGGTAATATTATATCTCCAGAAGAACTTATTAACAAATATGGAGTTGATGCTACAAGATATCTTATAGTTTCTCTTGTTCCTTTTGATTCTGACGGTGATATTTCATGGGAAATGTTAACTTTAAAATATAATAATGATTTAGCAAATAATTTAGGTAATTTATTGTCTAGAATAATTATGATGGCAAAAAAATATTTTGTAACTGGTATATGTTATCGTAGAGTTATAAATGATTTGAAGCTTGTAAATGATATAATTAAAATTTTCAAAGAAAATTTTGTTCAAAATATGGACAATATACAATTACATAAAGCTGTTGAAAATTTACAAAAAGCGATTACTTTTTTAAATAAACAAATAGAAATAGACACTCCATGGAAATTAATAAAAACATCAAAAACTAAAGTAGAAATATATATTTATTCTTACTTACAAGCTATGAATATTATTGCAATACATTTACTTCCATTTATGCCATTAACAGCTACAAAAATATGGCATACAATAGGTACAACAGGTGATATAAATGAGATAGCAAAGGAATATTTTTTTAATAATTTGAGCATAAAAACAGAATTATCAATATTAAATACAGAACTAGAAAATCCAAATTCTATATTCCCGCGTATTTATTAGATTTTATAATTAAATTTATAAAGGTGAAAAATAATGATCATGGTAGATACTCACACTCACTTATTAGATTCGAGGTTTAATAATGATAGAGAGAATGTTATACAAAGAGCTTATAGTAATGGTATATTATCTTTTTTTGAAATAGCATGTGATATAAATTGTTGGGATCAAGCATTGGACTTTTCAAAGCGAGAGAATGTTTTTATTTCACTCGGAATCCATCCTACTAATATATTTAATGTAAATCAAAGTGACTATAATAAACTTCAAACTCTGATCCGAGATAATGATAAGTGTATAGCTGTTGGAGAAATTGGTTTAGATTACCACTATCATACTTCTTTGTTTGACAAAAAAAATCAAAAAGAAAATTTTATAAAACAATTAGAAATTGCACTTAAATATAACAAACGTATTATTATTCATTGCAGAGACGCTTACGATGATATGATTTATTTATTAAAAGAACAAAAAAATATTCCAAAAGGAATTATACATTGTTTTTTGGGGAATTTAGAAGAATCAAAATTTTTTACCGAAGCAGGCTTTTTACTTGGTATTAATGGATTAGTAACGTTACAAAACTCAAAAATATTAAAGCAAATTATTTTAAAAACGAATTTAGATAAAATAGTAATAGAAACTGATTGTCCATATCTTACGCCAAAAAAATATAAAAACCAAAGAAATGAACCATCATATATGATTGAAACTATAAAAGAAGTAGCTATTATAAAAAATATATCAATTAGTAAAGTAGCTAAAATAACTACAAAAAATGCATTAGATTTTTTAAAATAAAATTAATGCATATCTTATTTTTCAAAAAATATTTATTTAAATATAATAAACAGATGTATGATGTTTTGTGTGTCTTGTATAAAAATAAGAATAAAATTCAAAGATAATAATTTAAAACTAGATAAAAAAACTATTGAATTAAAAAGTTATAAAATCTATTAGTTTGCAATTTTTAAAAATACAAGGATTAATACAGCAATACAGTAGTGCTTGCGAATTGTTATCATAAAATAAACATTTCACCAAAAAAAAAGAATTAGTTGATATTTTTTTCAGTAAGTTTAGACGTGCCAAAACCAAAATAACATAATAAGCTTAATCATTTGATGAAATAATAAATTTTGTTAAAGAATTAAAAAGATGTTCTTTTAAAA
This sequence comes from Endomicrobium sp., assembly GCA_031273925.1. Lineage (GTDB taxonomy): Bacteria > Elusimicrobiota > Endomicrobiia > Endomicrobiales > Endomicrobiaceae > Endomicrobiellum. Next base: position 68,860 of record JAISQW010000004.1, read on the forward strand.
CTATAATAACAATTATCGATTTTATAAATTATTTGTTTTTAAAGTAAAAAAATTGCAAAAGATATTGGTTTAAAATTCAAATATGATAATATTTATTTTAAATGATTTATCAGATATATACCGAGAGCGGGACTTGAACCCGCATGTCATTAATAAATGACTTGGGATTTTGAGTCCCACGTGTCTGCCATTTTCACCATCTCGGTTTTTAAAACATATTGACTATACCAAATCAATAAAAGTGTAATTACAAAACTATTTTTTTAGTTAAATTACATCGAAAAAAGTAGTGAAGTTTCACCACAATTTGGAAACAAATGACAATTAACGCATTCTGTCCATATTTTATATGGTAACATTTCTTTTGGAATTATAACAAATCCAAGTTTTATAAAAAAAATTGGACTAAAACTTAAAACAAAAATTTTATTTACTCCAAGGTTTTTTGCATTTAATTGAAGTTTTTCTACAATATTTCTACCAATACCACGTCCTACAAAATCTTTATTTACAGCTAAAGATTTTATTTCTGCCAAGTTTTCTAAAGAAACATGTAATGCTCCACAAGCAACTATTTTACAATCTCGTTCAACTATAACAAATTCTTGAATTGTTTCATATATAGTATTTAAAGATCTATGAAGCATTTTGCCATTATTAGCATAAAATTCAATAAGTTCATGAATTTCTTTAGCATCTGTTACTTTTGCTGTTCTTATATTCATTTTGATCTCTTTTATATACAAAATTCTTTTATAAAATTATATCCTGCTATAATCGCTTTTTTATTGATATATGTTAGATGTCTATTTTTTGCAAAAAGTGTTTCACACGCAGATAAAACATTTTTTATGAAAAGTGTATCATTTTTTTTTTTAAATTCAAGTACTTTTATAAATGCTCCAATTATAACCGTATTAGTAGTTTTAAAATTTTTTATTTTACTATTTGCAATATTTGTAGCGGGCACAAAAAAATGATTTGTTTTTTTTTGTTGCTCATATTTTGTTGATATCATATGTGAGTTTACAATTATTATAGTTTTATCAGTTATTCTATTTTTTTTAAACTTGTTTAAAGATAATTCATTCAAAACTATTAACACATCCGGATTAAATACAAAAGGAGATCCTATCTCATCACTTGAAACTACGACAGTCGAATTCGACAACCCTCCACGCATTTCTGCGCCATACGATGGAAACCATGTAGTGTGTAGATTTTGTTCCATTGCTGCTTGTGCGATCAAAATTCCTGCTGAAAGAACACCTTGTCCCCCAAATCCAGTTATGATAATTTCAAGTTTCATTTTAAACCTCATATATCAATTGTTTTGAAGGAGGTATGTTATTATATTATTTTGTAATTTGTCAATTTTAGACAAGCTATTTTTTTGAATTAAAAGTAAATGAAATAGCTTGACATATAACAATATTAATATTATAATATTAGCACTATAATGATTTGAGTGCCAGTAAAAAAGTTGTTGAAATAGAAAATGCGACAATTAGCATTGGAAGTTTTGGAAAAAAGAAAAAATAGAATATTAGATGCTGTCGTAAATAATTATATTAAAACTGGAAGACCTGTTAGTTCAAATATATTAATAAAGAAATGTGGATTTTCCTCTTCTACAATTAGAAGTTTAATGGCAATTCTTGAAAAAGAGGGATATCTCACTCATCCTCATATTTCTGCTGGTAGAATTCCGACAGATAAAGGGTATAGATTTTATGTTGATAATTTTATAAAATTAAACAGTTTTTTTTATAAAAAAAATCCTAAAATAACTGAAAAAGAATATGGACAAAAATATAATGAAATAGAAATATTTCTTTCTGAAATTTCATGTATTTTATCAGGACTTTCTAAATATATAGGTTTTGTCATAGCACCTAAAATACAATATGATAAGATAAGAAATATTAAACTTATAAAAATCTCAAAAAAAGAAATTTTGGTGATATTACTTACTGTTAGTGGAATGATAAAACATAAAGTAATAGTGACGACATCAATTCCATTGAATAAAATAAAAAAATTACAAAAATTTTTGAATGATAAATTAAAAAATATATCTATTGCTCAAGCTAATGAAAAAATAATTTTTGAGATAAAAATATTCGAAGAAAGTGAAATTAGTATTTTTAAAATAGCGCAAAAAATTGGGAATGTTTTTTATAACATACAAGATGATATTTATATAGATGGTATAATTAATGTGGATACAATAGTTCATAATTTTAATAATTTAAAATTATTAAAAGCAATTATGAGATTTATGAAAATTGTAAATAAGGATTTTAATAATAAAGGAATAAATGTAAAAATAGGCTCTGAAAATGTGCTCAAAGAGTTGGAAGATTTAAGTTTAATAAGTACAGTATATGAAAATAATCAATGTGCAATTGGGGTCGTAGGAATTATTGGCCCAAAACGTATGGAATATAAAAAAATGATATTACTCGTAAGTCATGTTTCTAAAATATTAAATAATTTTTTTAAAAGTAAAAAATAATTTAAGATTTAAGGAGGATAATTTGGAAAATAATAATGATAAAAAAATAATAGATGAACAATGCCAAGAAGATTGTACTGTACAAAAAAATGAAAAATTTTCTGAATTAGAAACTTTAAAACAGTCTATAGAAGATCAGAAAAAAATCGCTCAAGATTACTACGATCAACTGGTAAGATTGAAAGCTGAATTTGAAAACTATAGAAGACGTTTAGAAAAAGAAAAATATGATTATTTAGAATTTGGTAAAGAAAAAATTCTTATTAAACAAATAGGTATTAATGATGTTTTGACACATGCTTTGAATAGTGCCAAAGCAAAAAATAATGTTGAAAGTATAATAACTGGCCTTGAAATAATAAGTAAAGAATTTTCAAAAATATTAAAAGAAGAAGGTGTAGAAGAATTACATTGTGAGACTTTTGATCCAAATATATGTGAAGCTTTAGATTATGTTGAAAGTAATGAACATAGTGATGGCAAGATTATTGAAGTTTATCAAAAAGGCTATAAAATGAATGGAAAACTTATAAGATTAGCTAAAGTAAAGGTGGTGAAAAATAATACTGAAATAAAAAAAGAAAAATAATTAAAATTTTAAATATTTTTTGTAATTAGTGTATTGTTTTTTTTGTTTTTGTATATTATGTCCCTAAATTTTTCTGAAGTTGTCTTAAATTGTTTATGTCTTTGTTTTTTTGCTTGAGTATAGTAAATCTAACTTAAAATATATAAAATGATTGTTTGGGTAAAGGAGGAAGTGTGTATGGCTAAGATTATTGGTATAGATTTAGGTACATCTAATTCTGCAGCCGCTGTTATGGAAGGTGGAAAAACCACTCTTATTCCATCAGCTGAGGGAACGACTTTAGGAGGTAAAGCTTTTCCTTCATATGTTGCATTTACAAATGATGGACAACTTTTGGTAGGTGAACCTGCTAGAAGACAAGCAGTGACAAATCCAAATGGTACAATAAGTGCTTTTAAAAGAAAAATGGGTACCGATTATAAGTATAAAATCAATGAGAAAAGTTTTACTCCACAACAACTTTCTGGGTTCATTCTTCAAAAAATTAAAAAAGATGCAGAAGAATATTTAGGTGAAGTAATAACAAAGGCCGTTATTACAGTACCAGCATATTTTAACGACAATCAGAGACAAGCTACAAAAGATGCTGGGTCAATTGCAGGACTTGAAGTTGTAAGACTTGTTAATGAGCCAACAGCAGCTTCATTAGCCTATGGTATAGATAAAGTTGGCAAAGAACAGAAAATTCTTGTTTTTGATTTAGGCGGTGGTACGCTCGATGTAACGATTATGGAAATGGGTATCGAGGGAACATTTGAAGTTCTTTCAACATCAGGTGATACACAACTCGGTGGTACTGACATGGATAATGCTTTAATTGATTTTATCGCTGAAGAATTTAAAAAAACTAATGGTATAGATTTGCGAAATGATAAAATGGCTGTACAACGTTTAAAGGAAGCTGCTGAAAAAGCAAAAATTGAATTATCTAATATATTAGAAACAGATATTAATCTTCCTTTTATCACAGCTGATGCATCTGGCCCAAAACATTTAACAATGAAATTTACAAGAGCGACTCTTGAAAATTTGGTAAGATCAATCGTGACTAAATGTAAAGCATCAATAGATCAAGCTATGATGGATGCAAAATTGACAAGTGATATGATTACTAAAATAATTTTAGTAGGTGGACCTACTAGGATGCCTATTGTTCAAAAGTTTGTAGAAGATCATATAGGTAAAAAAGTAGAACGGGGAATAGATCCTATGGAGTGTGTATGTTTTGGTGCTGCGGTTCAGGCAGCTGTATTAACAGGAGATGTTAAAGATATTCTTCTTCTAGATGTTACACCACTTACTTTAGGACTTGAAACAATGGGTGGAGTAAGAACTGCTTTAATAGATAGAAATACTACAATTCCAGCTAAACGGTCACAGATATTTTCAACAGCTGCAGATAATCAGCCTGGAGTTGAAATCAACGTTTTACAAGGTGAAAGACCTATGGCAAAAGATAATTTGTCACTTGGTAGATTTATGCTTGACGGTATACCACCAGCACCTAGAGGTGTTCCTCAAATTGAAGTTACTTTCGATATAGATGCAAATGGTATTTTACATGTTTCTGCAAAGGATAAAGGTACAGGAAAAGAACAATCTATAAAAATATCTTCTTCTACAAAATTATCAAAAGAAGAAATAAACAAGTATGTAAAAGAAGCAGAACAATATGCTTCAGAAGATATAAAACACAAAGAAGAAATAGAGATTAGAAATGAGGCTGATAATCTTGTTTATTCAGTTGAAAAAAGTTTAAAGGAACATGGGGACAAAATTTCTTCAGAAGAAAGACTTGCAATAGAACAAACTTTAACTGCATCAAAAGAGGCTTTAAAAAATAATGATATCCAAACAATAAAATCCACAAAAGAAGCACTAGCAAAGGCTTCCTATAAACTTGCAGAGACAATTTATAAAGAAGCGTCTAAAACACAGAATAAAGAAACAATTCAACAGCAAAAAACTGGGGATGTGAAACAAAATACAAATGATGACAAAGTTGTAGATGCAGAAATAATAGATGATAATAAATAATATTAGCATCAGATTAGAATAGAAACTACAAAATATTGTTATTTTTATTGATTTGTGTAAAGTTTCTATATTATTATAATAAAAAAATGTTGAAAATTAAGGAATAAGAAAATGAAACGTGATTATTATGCAGTGCTTGGAGTAGCAAAAGCAGCTACTCCAGATGATCTTAAATCAGCTTATAGAAAATTAGCTTTGAAATATCATCCTGATAAAAACCCTGGTAATAAAGATGCGGAAGAAAAATTTAAGGAAATAAATGAGGCTTATGGTGTATTGTCTGATCCAAAAAAAAAACAACAATATGATATTTTTGGACATGATGGAATAAATGCTGATCCTTTCGCTACTGGACAAAATAAAAGTGGATATACTTATACAAGATATAGTAGTAGTTCTGATTTTTCAAATATGGGTGATATTTTTGGTGATATTTTTGGTGATATTTTTGGTAGTGGTAGTAAAACAACTTATTCACAAAAACGTGGTGAAGATTTGCGTTATGATTTAAATCTTACATATCTTGAGGCAATGAAAGGTACAGAAATACCTATTTATGTATCAAAAAAAGAAAATTGTTCAATTTGTTTTGGAAATGGAAGTAAAGAAAAAAATGCAAAAAAACAATGCCCAAAATGTAAAGGATATGGGCAAGTAAAATATTCACAAGGTTTTTTTTCATTTAGTCAGGAATGTTCTCAATGTAGGGGAAGAGGTATTGTTATAAGTAATCCATGTTATGAATGTAAAGGTACTGGAACAACAAGAAAAAATAAAACTATTAAAGTAAAAATTCCTGCAGGTGTCGATGAAGGAACTTCTTTAAAAATTTCAGGAGCAGGTAATGTTGGGGATAATAATTCTACAGCTGGAGATTTATATGTTGTAATACATTTAGAAAAATCTAAAAATTTTAAAAGAGATGGTAATAACTTATATACAGAAATTTATATTTCTTTTACTCAAGCCGCAATGGGTATTGAGTACAATGTAGCAGTTATAGAAGGATATGTTAAAGTAAAAATTCCTGCAGGTACACAAACAGGAACAACTTTAAGAATTCGAGAAGAAGGGTTTCCTATACTTGGAAGGAAAAACAAAGGTGATCTTTATGTTAAAATAAACGTTTTAGTACCTAAACATATGAACGATGAACAAAAACGTGCACTTTTTGAATATGCTAAATCTATGGGTGAAATTTCAAAAGATAGTAAGTATCAAAGTGATAATTTTTTTAAAAAGTTTTTTAAATAGTAAATGCTTCCATAATTCAAATTTTGTTTATATTATAAGCATATATTGAGATTTATTGCTTATTTTGTATAATGTGTTTGTGAGTGAATGTTAATAATGTTGTTTGTATATTTTTTATAAGGAGTTTGATATATGAATTACGAAAGTACTTTTATAATTTCTTCTGAATTGAAAATAAATGAGATAGAAGAATTTATATTAAAAGTAAGAAAAGTTATTGAGAATTCTTATGGATCAGTAAAAATTATAAAACAACTTGGAACAAAAAAACTTGCCTATTCAATAAATAAATCTTGTCACTATGGTAATTACATATATATGGAATTTCTTGGTAATGCTGAAACTATAGTTGCATTGAAAAATTTTTTTAAGTTTAATGATTTAGTTATAAGATTTTTAATCATTAAAAAAATAATAATCAAAGAAAATCAAATAAAAAAAAATAAAGAATTGATATCATCATTAGATAAAGGAGATATAACGAAAAATGAACCAATATCAACAAAGTCTTCGATTACCTGAGCAAAATAGTGTGGTTGTTGTCGGTAGACTTACAAAAGATCCCGAGTTAAGACGTACAAGCACTGGAAAAGCGGTTTGTTCGTTTGATATAGCTATTAGTAGAAGGATAAAAGATTTGATTACTGGTGAGTGGAAAGACACTCCTCCAACATTTGTTCCTATTGTTGTTTGGGGAGATCAAGCAGAAAGATGTGGCGAACGTTTAAATAAAGGATTTCCTGTATATATAGAAGGCAAACTTCATACGAATAAGTGGGATGGTGTAGACGGTATCAAAAAAAGTCGTCTTGAGGTTGTTGCTTCAAAAATACAATTTCTTTTAACTATTAAACAGCCTACGAATAATATAAATACAGTTGATATAAATACTAGTAATGTAGACATAAAGGAATCTTTAGATGAAACAAATACAGAAGATATTCCGTTTTAGGAGATCAATAATAAATGTACATAAAAAAATCATCAAAATATTCAAAATTTAAAAATTTTTCAAATGATGGACAGGGTACAAAGACAGGTATAAGATTTAAAAAGGGTATTATTAAACGAAGAAAAATTTGTCTTTTTTGTGCTGAAAAAAGCGAAATAGATTATAAGAGCGTAGGTTTGCTTCGTACATTTTTAACTGAACAAGGCAAAATATTATCTGGTCGTATTACTGGTACATGTGCAAAACATCAAAGAAAACTTAGCGAAGCCATTAAAAGGGCTAGAATTCTAGCATATTTGCCATTTATAATAAATTAGTTAATATTATTATTTTAGGTTACTTTATTAGATTATGTTTAAAAAGTAATCTATTTTTATTTTGGAGAAACAAATGAAAGTTATATTAAAATCTACAATCGTTAATGTTGGACATAAGGGTGAAATTAAAGATATTTCTGCAGGATTTGCAAGGAATTATCTTCTCCCAAAAAATCTTGTTATTGAAGCTACTCTTGATAACATTAAAAAAATGCAAAAAAGGCAAATAATATTTAAAAATCAAAAAGAAAAAAATATTGCTAAGGCAAAAGAAATAGCTTCTAAAATTAGAGATATAAAGTTCATGACTAAACTTAAAGTTGGCAAAAATGGTAAAACGTTTGGATCAATAACAGCGACAGATCTTTCAGAGCTTTTTAAAAGTAATGGATTTAATATAAATAAACGCAATATTTTACTTTATAAGAATATAAAAGAAATAGGAAAATATGAAATAAATATAAAACTTCATTCTGAAGTTACAGTAAAAGTTTGTGTTTTTGTTACAAATGATAAATAATTTTTTTATTTTTTGTTATTATTATAAAATAAGAGTATGAATAAAAAAAATAGTTGGGTCATAAATGATAAATTTAATAGGTAAAGTTCCACCTCAAGCTATAGATGTTGAAATGGCAGTTTTAGGTGCTATGCTTATAGAAAAAGAAGCTATTTTAAAAGTTGTAGATATAATAAATGAAAATGATTTTTATAAAGAAATTCATGTTCAGATTTTCTTAGCTATTCAAACTTTATATGTTGAAAATCAACCAGTAGATTTATTTACAGTTTCTGAAGTTCTTAAAAAAAAAGGCAAGTTTATAGAAATAGGGGGAACATCTTATCTTATTAATTTGATTGATTCTGTGAAAACAGCCGCAAATGTAGAACATTATGCTTTGATTGTACGTGACAAATCAACATCAAGACAATTAATTAATGCATGTTCTAAAATAATCAGTGAAGCTTTTAGTGAAGAAAATTCTCCTGAAGAAATATTGGATAAATCACAATCAATTTTGTTTAGTATTTCACAATCAAGAAATAAATGTGGTTTTACAAATATTTCTAAACTTGTCATGCCTACACTTCAAAAATTAGAAAAATTACATTCTAATCCTAAAAATATTTCTGGTTTATCAACTGGATTTATTGATTTTGATACTAAAACTACAGGGTTACATGCTGCTGAACTTATAGTTTTAGCAGCTAGACCATCTATGGGTAAAACAGCTTTAGCTTTGAATATTGCAGAACACGTAGCTATTATAGAGAAAAAATCGGTTGCAATTTTTTCTCTTGAGATGAAACAAGAAGCACTAATGTCGAGATTTTTATCCTCTTTAGCAAAAGTTAATATTTGTAAATTAAGAAATGGACAATATAGTAGTTCAGATTGGCCAAAACTAACAAGCGCAGCAGAAAAGATTTCTGAAGCTCCAATTTTTATTGATGATGATTCCAATATAAATGTCTTAGAATTAAGAGTAAGAGCTAGGAAACTTGCAGTAGAACTTCAAACAACAGATAAACCATTATCTTTGCTAATAATAGATTATATTCAGTTTATACGTGGATTCGAATCAAAAATCAAATTTGAATCTAGACAACAAGAGGTATCTGATATTTCAAGAGCACTTAAATCTTTAGCTAAAGATTTAGATATTCCAATTATAGTATTATCACAATTATCAAGAAAAACAGAAGAAAGGAGTAGAAAAGATAATAAACCTCAACTTTCTGATTTAAGAGATTCAGGTGCAATTGAACAAGATGCTGATATAGTTGTTATGCTTTATAGAGAAGGATATTATAATAGAGAAGATCATGATATACAGAAAAAAGCAACACTTATAATAGGAAAACAAAGAAACGGACCTATTGGTGAAATAAATTTAGTTTTTGAGGGAGAATACGCTAAGTTTTACGATGAATCAAAAATACAAGATGATTACCAATGAAAAAGATTTTACTTCAACTTCGATAATAAAAGATACTAGATTACAAATTTTTTTTAGACAAACATGGATCGAAATTGATAAAAGTGATTTGCATTTTAATTTAAAAGAAATTAAAAGAAATATTGCAAAAAATACAAAAATAATGGCTGTTGTCGAAAATAATGCTTACGGTCATGGTGGAGTTTTAATTGCTAATGAAGCACAAAAATCTGGAATATCTTGGTTTGCAGTTTCTTCTCTTGAAGAGGGTATACATTTTAGAGACTCTGGTATAAAAAGTAATATTTTAATTTTAAATAATATTTATCCTACTACAAATTTACAAGTGGCAATAGTTCATTCTTTAATACCAACTCTTTCAACAATATCAGAGCTTGTGGTATTAGAAAATTTAGCATTAAAATTAAATAAAAGAATCAATTTTCATCTAAAAATAGATACCGGCATGGGCAGAATTGGTGTTCGATCTGAAATGGCTTATTCTTTATTGCAAAAAATTGCTAAAGCACGTAAGATAAATATGTCAGGTATTTATACTCATTATAGTGTTTCAGAAATTGATTCTGATTTTACTAAAACACAATTAGAGATTTTTGCAAATATTGTTAAATTTGCACGTATAAATTTAGGATTGAAATTTCTTGCGCATTCTGCAAATTCAGCTGTATTATTTAGAAATAAACACACACATTTTGATATGGTACGTCCAGGATTAAGTCTTTACGGACTTAATCCTTTAAAACAAATAAACAAATTATTGAAGTTAAAACCAATTCTCTCTTGGAAAACAAAAATAATTTTTTTAAAAAAAGTTGCATCAGGTTTTTGTGTAAGTTATGGAAGGACATTCGTTACAAATAGAGCTTCTGTTATAGCAACTATTCCAGTAGGTTATGGTGATGGTTATAACAGATTATTGTCTAATAAAGGTGATGTTTTAGTTGGTGGAATACGATGTCCAATTGCTGGAAAAATTACTATGAATATGACAATGATAGACGTAACTGCTGTAAAAGGAGTTTCTTTAGGTAGTGAAGTTGTTTTAATAGGTAAACAAGGTAAAGAACAAATAAGAGTTGATGAACTTGCAAAAATTCAGGGTACTATAAATTATGAAGTGACTTGTATTATATCATCATGTATACCAAGAATTATAGTTTAAACAGAAAAAATGTTAAAAAAGATATTTAAATGTATATGTGAAATTGTTATAATGACTAAAGCGGTAATTATATATATATTGAAATGTGAAGTATTTTTAGAAGATGTACTTGTTCAAATGATTGCAGTTGGATGGAAATCAGTACTAATAGTATTTTTGTCATCTTTTTTTATAGGGATGGTTTTGGCGCTTCAGATAGGTTATGCAAGTATAAATTTTTTTAGTGAACCCGTTTTTGTTGCTACGACATTGGGATTTTCTTTAGTTATGGAATTGTCTCCTGTACTTACAGCTATAATTATAACTGCTAAAGTAGGAGCTACAATTACTGCAGAACTTGGTGCAATGAAGATTACTGAACAACTTGATGCTTTATACACGTTAGGCACAAATCCTATAAAATATCTTGCTGTTTCAAGATTTTTGGCGTGCTTTTTTATGTTACCAATACTTACAGTTTTTTCAAATGTATTTGGTATTTGTGGAGGCATGATTCTAAGCAAAAGTATGTGGAAAATTACAATTAGTACATATTTTTCAGAAATTTTATCTTCCATTACTGTAAAAACTTTTTTTCATGGTTTTATAAAATCTTTTTTCTTTGCATTGATTGTTGTAATAATTTCATGCTATAAGGGATTTAATGCTGGAAATAATACAAAAGAAGTTGGAAAATCTACTACGAATTCTGTTACGTATTCAATGATTACTATTTTTATTTTTGATTACTTTTTAACATCACTTTTGGTAACATTAAAAATAAAGTAATTTATTTTAAAAATATAATTATTTCATGTGAGTATCTTTTAGTATAAAAAATATGATAAAAGTTAAGAATGTTTATAAACGATTTGGAATTAAAAATGTTCTTTGTGGAATTAATTTTGATATTTCTAGTAAAGAAATTGTTGTTATTTTAGGGTCATCAGGTATTGGTAAAAGCGTTTTATTGAAAATTATAGTAGGACTTCTTAAACCTGATGCAGGAACAGTAGAAATCGATAATATAAATATAACGAAATGTTCTACATTTGATTTACAAAGAATAAGGAGAAAGATAGGTTATGTATTTCAAGAAGCTGCACTTTTTGATTCACTTACTGTTTATGAAAATATAGCCTTTGGATTAAAAATGTTTACCACATTTACAGAAGATGAAATAAAATTTAGAGTTATAGAATGTCTTAAAATAGTAAATTTAGAAGGTATTGAACATTTAAAACCATATGAACTTTCTGGTGGAATGAAAAAACGTACTGCGTTGGCAAGAGCTATTGCATATAATCCTAATTATGTACTATGTGATGAACCTACAATGGGACTTGATATTGTAATGATTCATAAAATAAATAAATTGATAATAGATTTAAAAAAAAAGGGTATAACTTCAATTGTTGTAACACATGATATAAAATCTGCATACGAAATTGCAGATAGAATATTGTTGCTTTATGATGGAAAAATAATTTTCAACGGTACACCTTTGGCAATTAAATATTATGAAAATGATTATATAAAAAAGTTAATTAAATATTCTCAGATTTATGAAAAATATGATAAGTGATCGTTTTAAATTAACAGTATTTGTAACAGTAGGAATTTTTACAATATTTTTTTCTATTATTCTTATAAGTAATTTTTCATTAAGATCAACCTATAATGTATATGTTATAACTGATAACGCTTTTGGAATTGTTAAAAATACTAAAGTTAAAATGGCTGGAGTTGATATTGGTACTTTAAATAAAATTTTTCTAGATAAATCTAAAGCAAAATTAAAACTTTCAATAAACAAAAAAGTTGTTTTGTATAAAAATGCTTCTGCTAAAATTATGTCAATGGGAATTTTTGGAAATAAATATATTGAAATAATTCCTGGTGATTCAAATTTTAATATTCTAAGAAATGGAGAATCTATAATTGAACCATGTGAAAATTTATCTTTAGAAAACATTTTAATTGATGCTACAAAAAAAATCAACAAAATTTTTTGTAATGAAAAAAACAATTATACAATAGAAAACCTTTTTAACATTATATCTTTTCTTAAAGATATTACAAATAATATTGCAAATCAAAATGATAAAATATCCAATATAATCAATAATTTTGACAAATTTTCTGCAGATCTTGCAACTTTTTCTAAAGATGGCAAGCAAAATTTAATTGATACTATATTATTGATTAAGAATTTTTCAGCTCAATTAAATATGTTAATTACTAAAATATCCAATGAAAATGGATTAATACAAACTATCATTAATGATAAACAGTTGGGGAATAATTTAAAGGAAACTGTGATATCTGCAAAAGAAGCTATGATGAATTTTAATTGTAAAATTAAAGAAATGAAAAAATTAAATTGGGATTATTTAGTTGAATATAATATCAAGGATAAAGAAATTAAAAATAATTTTGGTCTTACAGCCTCAACTCCTAAAAAATTTTATCATGTTGGTATGTCAAATATTTATAACCATGAATATTATTCATCTAGTAATTTGAAAAAAGCAAATATTAACAAACTAAATGTGTTGTTAGGTTTTAAGTTAGAAGGGATGCAAATTTATGGAGGTATAATGAATGGTAAAATAGGAGTAGGATTAGGTTATCATTTTTCACATTTACATATACCTTATAAATTCATATCTTCAAATTTGAACATATATAAAAAAGATTATAGTCTTGCAATTGATGTTGTTGTAAAATTTAAATTATTTAAATGGTTTTCAACAGGTATTATGATAGAAAATATTACTTATAAACCTAGCATTGAGCCTTATTTAAAATTCAAATTTTAATGATTAAAAGTTGAATTTATTTTTTAGATTTTTTAGAATTACGTTGTATTTTTTTACAATGATCATATTTTTTTTGATTTGAAAAATTGATGATAAAACAAAAAACAATATTTTTATGCCAGCGGTGTAATCATGAATTCATCCAGTGGTTCGGTCGATGTCCAGAATGTGAATCATGGAATAGTTTTATTGAAGAAAAAAAAGTTTCTAAAATAAAACTAGATTTTGTTCCATCAAAAGTATTCAAATTAAATGAAATTTCATACAAGAATTTTCCAAGGTATAAAACAAAAATAAAAGAGTTTGATAACATGCTTGGAGGAGGTATTGTCCCTGGATCTTTAACACTTTTAGGAGGTGCTCCTGGAATTGGCAAATCAACATTAATGTTGCATATATCGGATGCTCTAGGAGAAACAAATGTAGTTCTTTATGTATCTGGCGAAGAATCTCCTTTGCAAATTAAATCTCGAGCGGAGCGTTTGAAAATAAAGAAAGATAATATTTATTTAGCTTCTGAAACAAATCTGAAAAATATTGTAAATATTGTGGAGCAAATAAAACCAAAATTTTTAATTATAGATTCAATTCAGACAACTTATAATCCTGAGCTAATAGGCGGTCCTGGTACGATTAGACAAGTAAAGGATGTAGCTATGGAACTTTTAAAAGTTTCTAAATTAAAAAATATAAGTGTTTTTCTTTTAGGACACGTTACAAAAGATGGGAATTTAGCTGGCCCCAGGATTTTAGAACACATTGTCGATACTGTATTATATTTTGAAAACGAAAGCAAACATATGTATAGAGTTTTAAGATCTTATAAAAATAGATTTGGTCCTACAAGCGAAATAGGTATTTTTAAAATTGACCATTCAGGTATTCATGAAGTTTTAAATCCATCTTTTATTTTTTTAGAAGAACGAGTGGTGAATGTTGCTGGAAATATTGTTACAGTTGCAATGGAAGGAACAAGGCCAATCCTTTTAGAAATTCAAGCTTTGGTATCTAAAACTGCCTTTGGATTACCACGCAGAATGGTTTCTGGATATGATATAAACCGTATCATAATACTTATAGCTGTACTAGAAAAGAAATTAAAATTGCCACTAGAAGTTAGAGATATTTTTGTGAATATAGCAGGTGGAGTTAGAGTTAAAGAAACTTCAGCTGATTTAGCTATTGCTTGTGCAATATTATCTGCAAACACAGGATTGATATATCCTAAAGATATTATAGTTTTCGGTGAAATAGGTTTATCTGGTGAAATAAGGTCAGTGTTATTTGCTACGGAGAGACTTTTAGAAGCAGAAAAGCTTGGATTCAAAAAAGCACTAATTCCAAAAGGCAATATTAAGAATTTATCATATAAAGGTAGTATGGAAATCTTTGAAACATGTAACTTTGAAAAAGCAATTGTAATTTTGAAAAAATTAAGTTATAAAAAAACTAACTAAAAAAAATATATTCTTCGACGATATTTGCAATAATATGTATTAATAACATATGAGATTCTTGTGTTGTTGATGTAACAGATGATGGAGAACAATAACAAATGTCGCACATGTTTTTCATTTTTCCTCCTGTTATGTTAGTCATACCTATTATAAACATTTTTAGTTTTTTTGCACAATCTAAAGCTTTTATAATATTTTTCGAATTTCCGCTTGTAGACATTGCAATAAGTACATCACCTTTTTCAGCAAAAGCTTCAATTTGTCTACTAAAAGAGTGATCATAACCAATATCATTACCTATAGCTGTTATTGTTGATATGTTTTCCGATAAAGCAATTGATGGTAAAGCCTTTCTATTTTTTTCGAAACGCACTATCATTTCAGCAACGAAATGAGATGCATCAGCATTAGATCCTCCATTTCCACAAATTATTGTTTTTTTTTTATTTCTATAAGTTTCAACAATTTTAATTGCAATATTATAAATGCAATCAATTTGTTTTTTTTTTAACATTTTTTTTTTAACATTTATACTTCTATTTATTATGGCTTTAATCATTTTTTTCATAATTTAGTATTCTTGTTGCTTACCAAAAATATATCTCGAAAGAAAATTAGTACTTACAGTGCCTTTACGAAACCTTATATTTGACATAATTTTTTCATGTAAAGATATAGTGGTTTTTATACCTTCTACATAAATTTCACATAAAGCTCTTTGCATTCTTACAATTGCTTCATTTCTATCTGATCCAAAAGCAATTATTTTTATAATTAAACTATCATAATAATGTGGTATTATGTATCCAGAATAAATATATGTATCCAATCTAATTCCTGGTCCTCCTGGTAAATACAATTTTGTTATTTTTCCTGATGAGGGAAGAAAATCTTTATTTGGATCTTCTGCATTTATTCTACATTCTATAGAATGTCCTAAAATTTTTACTTTTTCAGAAAATATGGAAAGTTTATACCCTGCAGCAAGTTTTATTTGTTCTTTTACCAAATCTATCCCTGTAACCATTTCTGTAATAGAGTGTTCAACCTGAATTCTAGTATTCATTTCTATGAAATAGAAGTGGTTTTTTTGATCAACTAAGAATTCCACTGTACCAACTGTTACATATTTAATTGCACGTGCTATATTTTTTGCTATTTTCCCCATTTTTCTTCTTAGTGTTTCATTTATTAATAAAGAAGGACTTTCTTCTACAAATTTTTGATGTTTCTTTTGTATAGAACAATCTCTTTCAGGTAAAAACGCAATTTTGCCATATTTATCTGCAAGAATTTGAAATTCTATATGGTGAGGTTCATGAATATACTTTTCTATATACACACCAGAATTACCAAAAATTGCCTTCGCTTCTGTTTGAGCTATTAGTATAGCATTTTGCAATGTTTCTTCTGAAATAACTATCCTCATACCCTTTCCACCACCACCAGATGTAGCTTTAACAATAACAGGATATCCTATTGCTTTTGCAATATCAAAAACTTTAGAACTATTTGAATTTATAAGTTCATTTGATCCTGGTATTGTTGGTATGCCAAGTTTTTTCATAAATTTTATTGCTGAAATTTTATCACTCATTTGTTTCATCGATTCTTTTGATGGCCCAATAAATTTAATACCGCATGCTTCACAAACTTCAGCAAAATATATATTTTCAGATAAAAAACCATATCCTGGATGAATTGCTTCAGCACCTGATATTTCTGCAGCTGCTATAATACTCGGAATATTTAAATAACTTTCAGATGCAGTAGCATGACCTATACATATAGTTTGGTCAGCAAGTTTCACATGCATACTTTCCCTATCTATTTCTGAATGAATAGCAATAGTTTTAACATTTAATTCTTTACATGCTCTTATGATTCTACAAGCTATTTCACCTCTATTTGCAATTAAAATTTTTTTAAACATTTACTTTATCTTTTTATCTCCTATAAATTAAAAATCTATTTTTTATTGCTGTTTGTATCTATTAAAAACAATTTCTGTCCATATTCAATTGGTTGTTTATTTGTAATTAAGACTTTTACTATTTTACCATTGATATTAGAAAGGATATCTTTTATAATTTTCATTGCTTCAATTTGTCCAATTTTTTGGCCTATCACTACATTATCACCTTCCTTTAAAAAAGAAGATCGATTATTATTTTTTACGCTAATGAAAGTACCTACCATTGTTGATTTGATTTCTATAATATTTTGTTTTTTGCTATCTTCATTATTTTTTTCTAAAATTTTATTTTTATTAAGCAAATCCTCATCAACAGCACATGTATCTTTTACATGTTTTACATTCATTCTTTTTATATAAAAAGAACTATTGTTACTTTCATATAACACTTCTTCAATATCCGTATCTTTTATTGTTTTTATAAAAATTTTAATTTCTTGCAAATCCATATAAATTATCCTTATAAACAATTAAACTCTTTCTATATATTCACCAGTTCGTGTATCCACTTTTATTTTATCACCATCTTTTATGAAAAGTGGCACACGAATATAAAACCCAGTTTCTAGTTTTGCTTTTTTTGTGAGATTTGAAACAGAATCACCTTTAATACCTGGATCAGTTTGAATTATAGTCATCTCTACAATTATAGGGAGATCTACACTAATAAGTTTGTTTTCAAGATACACAACATCTACTATAATATTTTCTTTTAAAAAATTTAACATTTTACCTAACATGTTATAAGGAATACTTATTTCCTCATAGGTATTTACATCTATAAAATTAAGATTTGACCCTTTTCTATATAAAAATTGTTTTTTTACCCTTGTAACATTTAAAACTACAAATTTCTCGCCTGTTTTAAAAGTACGTTCTATTATTCCACCCTTTTTTAAATGTTTAAGTTTAACTCTCATTATTGATCCACCCTTACCAGGCTTATGATTTTGAAACCATATAATTTGATAAGGCTCATTGTTAACTAAAATATTCATGCCTTTTTTAAAACTAGATGTTGATATCACATTCTTCTCCAAATTTTAGTAAACTGCTGAAGTTAACACTTCACAATAATTTTCTTTTACCAATATTATATCTTCAATTCTTATCCCAAATTTATTATCAATGTAAATACCAGGCTCAATAGCAAGAATCATTCCATTTAAAAAAACACCATTAATTGCTGATGTCAGTATTGGTGTTTCATGAACTTCCAAACCTATTCCATGTCCAATAACATGTATCAAATTATCTTCGTATCCTGCATTTTTTATTTCATTTCTAGATATTTTATCTGCAATAGATAAAGAAACACCACTTCTAATTGCCTTTATGAGAGAATCTAAAGAATTTTTTACAACATTCCAAATCTTATTTCTCTTTACGTCAAGTCTACCTAAAAAATAAGTACGAGTCAAATCAGAACAATAACCATTATATACACATCCCAGATCAATTGTTACTATATCATTTTTTGTTATTTTTCTTTTTGAACTTTTATGATGGGGATTTGTAGAATTTATTCCAGAAGCTACTATTGGAATGAAACTCTCTTTTACTTTATTTTTGGCAAATAATTCTAAAATTCTATAATGAATATCAAGTTCACTTATATTAAATCTTAATTCCTCTTTAATTATATTACATATTTTAGATGCTATTTTACATGACATTTTTATATTTTTTATTTCTTTATTATTTTTTATTATACGTGTATTTTCTAAAATACCAGCTTTTTTAATAATATGAATTTTCCTTTGATTTAATATTTCTTCTAGAAGAAAAAATTTTTGGGTATTAATATATTTTATGTCAACTAATATATGGTTAGATTTATGTTGTTCTAAAATATCGATAAGAGCTTTATAAAGTGATTTTTTTCTGCATATATTTATTTTAGTTTCCCATGATTTTTTTTCAAATTGTTTTTTTATAGTGTTACTCAAACATATTGCATATATTTCAGTTTTTACAAATAAAAGCCATCCATCAAATTCTATTTTAGATAAATAAAAAATTTCTATAGAACTTGTAAAAAGGACAGCTTCAATTTTATATTTTTCAAACAAAGATTTAATTTTTTTAATCATTTTTAATCACTTGACAATTAAATTACTTATTTATTATACTGCTTAAGCATTCACGATACAAGTGATTGTAATTTAGTTATTCGCTTTTTTGCGAATAGAAATAAAAGGAGTTGTAGTAATGGCACAAGGTAAAGTAAAGTGGTTTAATGATCAGAAAGGGTATGGATTTATTTCTAATGATGATGGATCAGGCGATGTTTTTGCACATTATTCAGCAATCCAATCTGAAGGCTTTAAGTCGTTAGCAGAGGGAGATAGTGTTGAGTTTGAAGTTGTGAATTCTGACAAAGGTCCTAAAGCATCGAACATAAAGAAAATTTAAAACACTTAATACAACAGAAAAGGGCATTGAAGAATTTTCTTCAATGCCCTTTTTGCTTGCTCTTAAAGGAATAAAAAAAACATATTAAAACAAGTATCATATCAAAATAGCGGCGGTAGGATTTGAACCTACGACCTGAGGCTTATGAATCCTCTGCTCTGCCACTGAGCTACACCGCCTTATTTATTAAAACATGTTATATTTTTTAATTTTAAAAGTCAAAATAACATAGTTTCTGATAATTTACATATTTTCATTGCAAATTTTTCTTGTTATAATATGATAAAAGATGATAGAAATGAAGAATGTTGCATATTTAGGTCTTGGATCGAATATTGGTAATAGAATAAAAAATATTTTTTATGCCTTATCTTTTTTAAGAGATAATTCATTTATCAGTATTAATGATATTTCTTCTTTTTATGAAACTTCTCCTGTTGGTTATAAACAAAAATATTTCTACAATGCTGTGATTAAAGTTTATGTTAATATTGAACCTCATGATTTATTATTGTATGTAAAACAAATAGAATATACATTAGGAAGAAAGAAAAAATTAAGATGGGGTCCACGAATTATTGATATTGATATTTTATTTTTTGGTAATAGAATTATTAATGATATCAATTTAACTATCCCTCACAAGGAAATAGAGAACAGACTTTTCGTTTTAATTCCTTTAAATGAAATATCTTCTAATTTTGTGCATCCTATTTTAAATAAAAAGATCTCTGATATTTTAATTAATAGATTACAAATACTCAGATATCAAAATCAAAAAATAAAAACTGTGATAAATAAACTGAGAATTATAAAAAAGTTAGTATAACTGTTTTTATGATGTTTTTATGATGTTTTTATGATATTATATAATTACTTATAAATACTATTTTATCACTAAATAAAAGCAAAACATAAATAAAAATTGTAAATTTTTGATTTTTTGTGTATTGATTTATTTTATAGAATAACTTAAATTTTCTATTAGATTTAAATATTTAATTTATAATTTTACTTTTTATAACACCTAAAATATGCCAAAAAATTCCTGAAAAACAAAATTCATTAACTAAAACTAGTTACATTATTAATTTCAGTTAGTTAATAGCAAAAAATATATTATAGGAATAAAATAGTAAAACAGATACTTGATTAGGATTTTATTTGTAATAGTTCCTTTTTATATATTAAAGCTATTAGAAACATTGCTAATAAAGACAATATTGCACAAATTGTAAAAAGCCATGCCCAATTAAATTTTTCAATAATCCATGCTGCACCTATACCTGAAATAAAAACACCTATGTATTCAAATATTCCAACAATACCAATAGCAGTTCCTATAGATTCTTGTACTGTAATACGTGTTACTAATACTCCACATGCAATAGTTTGTGGCCCATCTATAAAAATACCAATTAATGCAAAAAATATAACTATAATCCAATATGACATATGTTGATTAGTGGAATGATACAAACCAAATATACAAAAAATTGAGCAAAATAAATATATTAAACTTATTGGTATATAACGATTTTTAAAAAACTTACCAGAAATCCAACCAGCTGATATCCCACCAAAAATACCAAATAGTGGTGTAAACACTAATAAACGTCCTGCAACATCACATTTTATTCCATTATCTACCATAAATGTAATACCCCAGTCTGTTATGACAAAACGAATAAAATATATGAAAGCTGCAGCAATCGATACAAACCAAATAGATGGGTTAATTAAAATATATTTTTTTAAAATTTGCCAATGAGTAAGATTACTTTTTACAATAGTGCTTGTTGTATCATTACGATAAATTTCAACTGGTGGTAATCCTAAAGATGTCGGTTTGTCTGTAAG
>JAISQW010000005.1 GCA_031273925.1 Endomicrobium sp.
GAAAGACAACATCTCTCCAGAAAGGAGGTGTTCCAGCCACACCTTCCGGTACGGCTACCTTGTTACGACTTAGCCCCAGTTACTTGTTTTACCTTAGGACGCTCCTTGCGGTCACGTACTTCAGGTACCCCAAACTTCCATGGCTTGACGGGCGGTGTGTACAAGGCCCGGGAACGTATTCACCGCGCCATGGCTGATGCGCGATTACTAGCGAATCCAACTTCACGGAGTCGAGTTGCAGACTCCGATCCGAACTGAGAAAGGCTTTAGAGATTCGCATCACTTCGCAGTGTAGCTACCCTCTGTACCCCCCATTGTAGCACGTGTGTCGCCCTGGACGTAAGGGCCGTGCTGATTTGACGTCATCCCCACCTTCCTCCACGCTTGCGCGGGCAGTTCCGCCAGAGTCCCCATCATTACATGCTGGTAACTGACAGTAAGGGTTGCGCTCGTTGCAGGACTTAACCTAACACCTCACGGCACGAGCTGACGACAACCATGCAGCACCTCGCTAAAGGTCTTGCGACTACATACTTTCATACGTATTCCTTCAGCGTTCAAGTCCAGGTAAGGTTCCTCGCGTATCATCGAATTAAACCACATGCTCCTCCGCTTGTGCGGGCCCCCGTCAATTCCTTTGAGTTTCATACTTGCGAACGTACTCCCCAGGTGGATCACTTATCACTTTCGCTTAGCCACCGACGGTATATCGCCGACAACGAGTGATCATCGTTTACTGCGTGGACTACCAGGGTATCTAATCCTGTTTGATCCCCACGCTTTCGTGCATGAGCGTCATGAATAGTTTCGTTAGCCGGCTTCCCCACAGGTGTTCTATGTCATATCTAAGCATTTCACCGCTACTTGACATATTCCGCCAACGTCAACTATCATCTAGACATACAGTATCCATGGCAATGTCAGAGTTAAGCCCTAACCTTTCACCACAGACTTATACATCAGCCTGCGCACCCTTTAAACCCAATAAATCCGGATAACGCTTGAATCCTCCGTATTACCGCGGCTGCTGGCACGGAGTTAGCCGATCCTTATTCATACGGTACCTGCAACATACTACACGTAGTATGCATTATTCCCGCATAAAAGCAGTTTACAACGCATAGCGCCGTCTTCCTGCACGCGGCATGGCTGGGTCAGAATTGCTTCCATTGCCCAATATTCCCTACTGCTGCCTCCCGTAGGAGTCTGGACCGTGTCTCAGTTCCAGTGTGTCCGTTCACCCTTTCAGGCCGGATATCCGTCATAGCCTTGGTAAGCTATTATCTCACCAACTAGCTGATAGACCGCAGGCCCATCTTAAAACACATTACTGCTTTTACCTCTGTTTGATTCCAAACTGTGGTCATATGCGGTATTAGTTCTGATTTCTCAGAGATATTCCCCATTTTAAGGTAGGTTACCTACGTGTTACTCACCCGTTTGCCGCTAAATTTTACGATGTTCTGTAAAACTTCGCTCGACTTGCATGTGTTAAGCACGCCGCCAGCGTTCACCCTGAGCCAGGATCAAACTCTCCATAAAAACTTGTAAAAAATATAATTATAAATTCTTTTAAACTAATAACTACATCAAATAATTTATTTAAAACAAACTATTTATGTTGCTCATAAAATAATTTTACTCAATTCTCTTTTTAGATGATATAATAATCTAATTTAAGTGGCGCCCATATGTGCTCTATTTAGTTTTCAAAGAACTAATTTTGTATTTTATCAAAAACAAAAAAAAAACGCAATACACATTATACTTACCAACTACTCTATTAATAATTTTTCATATTATAGAGTAGCTGTTATTCTATATATAAAAGCGGGCGATGGGGCTCGAACCCACATCTCAAGCTTGGGAAACCTGAATTTTACCATTAATAACTACGCCCGCAAAAAACATAAATATTATATGTAGAATATTTAAAACTATCAATTTATACCCTCATCTAGGGTATATTTTTTTTTAATATCTGTCAATATTAATGAAATAAGTTTCAATGCTTCACTCGTATTAAATATTTTATTCTCATGTTGTGCTTCTGTAATAATTTTTAAAATATCACCAATCCATGGTCCAGATGATAAATTAAATTCTTGCATTATTATATGGCCATCAATTATTTTAGTCAATGGTTTAGCATTTTTTAATTTATAATAATTTTTTAAAAGTTTCTTAATAGATTTTTCTTGAAAAATCAATTTTTTATAGGAAAATGATTTTAATTTCTGATAAGAATACCAATCGGCCATCGAAAGGATAAATAAATCTGCCGTATTTTTACCAATGTCTCTAAATAATTTTAACATTGCTCTTTTTGTGATGATTTTATTTTTAGTTAAAGTTGATGGACGCATATGATATTTTATCATAGACATTGCATATTCAATATCTTTTTTTCCAAATTTAAGTGGAATCATAATTTTTTTGATTTTATTTGCACCATATTCTTCATGTCTCCAAAATCTCATTTTTCCTTTTTCCAAAATTACAGTATCTGGTTTTGCATTATCATGAAATAAAGCAACAAATTTTAACAAACTTTTTCTTGTTATATTTTCTGAAAAATTTGTGTTATCATTAAAATCTTTTTTTATATCTTTATAATTTTCAGGGAAATATTTATATAAATTATTTAAAATATGTTCTATAGATTTTAAAGTTTCAAAAGAGTGTTGAAATAAACCTCCTGCATGATAATAATACTTTTTATTAGCTCTTTTCATATTTTTTATTTCAGGAAAAATTTCAATGAGCAAACCACATTTATCCATTTCATCAATTAAATTTGCAGAATTTTCTGTGCAAAATATTTTAAATAATTCATTTTTTACTCTTTCAGGAGCGACTTTTCTTATATGTTTAGCATTTTGTTTGATTTGCTCTAATGTTTTTTTAGAGAATTTAAAATTAAATATTGCCGAAAAACGAAAACCTCTAAGCATTCTTAGAGGATCAGATTTAAATGCATCAATAGAAACTGTATTCAATATTCTTGAATTTAAATCTCTTAAAGTATTTTTATCAGAAAAAATAACATGTTTTTTGAAACTTTTATAATTTTTTAAATTGAAAGCAATTGCATTAATAGTAAAATCTCTATTACACAAATCAGACTTTATTGTTTTTCCACAAAATGCAGATACATCTATATTACCAATAATATTATCTTTTAATATTATCCTATAAGTTTCATTTACATCATTTAAAATAACAACTTTCGTTTTAAACGCATTAGCAATTATTTTTGAATACTTTAAAGCATTTCCGTTAACGCATAAATCAATATCATTATAGTTTTTATATTTTAGAAATAGATCTCTTGCAAAACCACCTACAACATATACGTCATAATCTTGTGATAAATCGTTAATCTTTTCAATAAATTGATTCAAAATATTTGTACCTTAACTATTTTTTTATTCCGGGCAAATAACTACATTGACAGAATATTTTGAAAATATTTCGTTTGCAATATTTATTATATCGTGTGTTGTAATATTTTCTATGTATTCAAGATATTTAAAATCATATTCGTATCCTTGACCAATAATTTCAAAAAATCCATAGTAGTATGATTTATTTTTTACGGTTTCTCTATTTAAAAAATAATTTCCTTTTATATTTTTTTTTACATATAATAATTCTAGTTCTGAAATTTTTTTAGTACGAAAATTTTTTAAGACCTCATATATTTTCTCTAATGCTGTATTAATATTTTTCTTATCAAGACCCATATAAATGCCAAAATAACTTTGAGATATTCTTAACGGATATATAGTGTTTACTTCGTAGGCAAGTCCTAATTTTTCTCTTAATTCAACAAATAATCTACTCGTCATTCTTCCACCTAAAATAATACTTATCAAACTAGTTTTGATAAAATTTTGATCACCAAATTTACATGCTGGATATCCAGAATATATGTATGCTTGTTTAAACTTACTTTTTATTTCTATTTTTATATTTTTATCAAGTTTTACGTCAAAAATGATATTTTTTGATTTTACTCCATCAGGAACTCTTGAAAAATATTTACTTAAAGAAGACTGAACTATTTTATCATTTATATTACCAACAATTGAAATTAAAATATTAGAATTGTTATAAGAATAGTTATGCCATTTAATCAAATCAGTACGATTAATTTTTAATATAGTTTCTTTTATCCCAAAAATGGTTCTAGAATAAGTAGTATTATTACCATAAAACATTTTTATAAATTCATCATGAGCCATTTCAGATATATTATCTTTTCTAGAATTAAGAACTGCCATAACATTTTGCTTTTCAAAAAATAATGCTTTGGAGTCAAATTTAGGATTTAAAATTACATCTGATATTATTTCAACTGCTTCGTGAAAATATTTAGACATAAAAATCATAGTAATTTTTGTCACATCATATTCTGTATTACCGTATAATTTTGCTCCGATATTTGCAACGTCTCTTACAAGAATTTCGTTTGGACGATTTTGCGTTGATTGTGTCATAAGTTTTTGAGTAAAATATGATATCCCAGAATTATCACGATTTTCACTTATAACAGAAACTGACGTGAAAATTCTCATTGCAACAAGCTTTAATGCAGAAGTTTTATGAAATATGACTTTTATATTGTTTTCAAGCATAAAACTTTTCATATTATCACTTACTCCTCAATTAAAAATAAAAAAATATCAATAATTATTTTATCTAATTTTGTTTTTAATTTTTGGTAACAATGCAATATTTAATATCATTTTAGGCGAATAATACTTTTTTAAAAAAAATACTATATCATCAATTCTTATATTTTCAATTTTTTTGATGTATTTTTTAATAAATTCTGGATTCCTCATAAAATGCCAATATCCATGAGTATATCCCTTACCAAAAGAGGTTTCAAGTGAAAGAAGAAAATCAATTTTTGTTGAAAGTTTTGATACGTTTAATTCTTTTTCCATAATACCATAGCTAATAATATATTCAATTTGTTTAGCAATTTCCATTTTAACATTTTCCATATTTGAAGGATCAAATATGGAAACGATATTTACATTACCATAATCATTAAATACTTCAAACAAAGATTCTATTTCATACACAAAATGTTTTTCTTCATAAAGAGACCTATATAATCTAGAAAATTTATTGCCACCTAAAATATTTACTACTAAAGTTGCAATATATATATCATCTTCTTTTATATTTGGGCATAAAAAACCAGTAATCATATATCCAAGTTCAGTTTTTTTATATTTAATTAAATTTTTGGCGACACAAATATCTTCATTAAATAATTTATTATTAATTGTCATCAATGATCCTTTTTTAAATTTTCCAAAAGTTTCATGAATAATTTTTGAAATTTTTAAATCATCAAAAGCTCCGGATATTACGATCAACATTTTTTCAGGAGTATAATGAGTTTTATAATATTTATATATTTCATCTCTTGAAACATTTTTAATAACTTGAGAAGATCCAATAACTGTATTTTTTAATGGACATCCACTGTAAACAGTTTTATAAAACTGTTCATAAAGAACACTCATAGGATTATCAAAATATCTTTGAATTTCTTCAATAACAACTTTTCTTTCAATATCAATTTCTTTTTTAGGAAAAATAGGATTTTCCAAAGCATCAGCAAGAATCTTTATACTTTCTATTATGTAGTTTTTTTGAATATTTATATAATACATTGTAAATTCTTTAGAAGTAGCAGCATTTATTTCACCACCCATATTTTCAATTTTTTTACTCATTGAATTAGAAGGATTATTTTTACTCCCTTTAAACATTAAATGTTCTAAAAAATGTGACAAACCAGCTTGAGATAAATTTTCATCAACTGCACCAACTTTTACAAAAACAATTACCGAAGCTATATTACTTTTATTTTTTATAAAAATAGATTTAAGATCGTTTTCATATTTCACAAATGCTTTACCTCAAAAAAAATTTCTATTTCAAAAATTATTTGCAATAACATGCGAACATTTAACAAATATTTAAATAATTTTTGCATAATTTTACTCGCACCCATCCGGACTTGAACCGGAACCATTGGCTTCGGAAACCAATACTCTATCCTATTAAGCTATGGGCACAAAAAACTATACGACATATAAAAATGTTAAAATTTCATTATATATCACAACATACTTAAAATAACATCTTAATCAAATTAAATACATATTTTTACTTTAAACTTAAACAATGTAAAAAGTTTTTTATCAATAAATTATTTGCTAATACGCCATAAAATGATCTTTTTTATTCCGACTGCTAATATATAGTTTGTATATTTTTATACATTATCTTTTTTCCATTTTTCACTTTCAATATATTTCACCAAATATTCAATAGCATTATTTAATTCTAACGTAGTTGACTTTTTTGATCCACCCTGTGCAAAATCAGATTTTCCACCACCAAATCCATTTATATTAATACTAAAAAGTTCTGCCATTATTGCAGCATTAATACCTAATTGTACGTAATCTAATGTGACAAATAACATAAAATTTATTTCTTGATTTATTTTTGAAATAATTAACAATACTAAAGATTTGTTTTTCTCTTTTAGTTTACTTGCCACTACTTTCATCATTTTTCTATCAATATCATCGATTAAAATAAATAAAAAATTTATTTCATGAATTTTTTTTATTTTATTTTCGTACGAAATTAATTTATCTAATATTAAATTGGTTTTTAAAATATTATATTTTTTTTCAAGTCTTTTTTGTTCATCAATCTTTTTTTGAATTTTATTTGTGAGATTTTTTTTTGAAGTATTTAATATATTTTCCATTTTAGAAATATACAATTCTTCATCTAATATATAATTTTCTGCAGCTGTACCTGCAACCGCAAATATTCGCTTTACCCCTGCAGAAATAGATGATTCAGATATAATTTTAAAAATACCAATATCCCCTGTTCTGTTAACGTGTGTTCCGCCACATAATTCCATAGAATAATTCTCAACATTATTTTCATTTTTTATAGATACAGTTCTAACAAAGTTATTATATTTTTCTTTAAACAATGCTATGGCACCAGTAGCACGAGCTTTAACTATATCCATAATTTCAATACATATTTTCAAATTAGATCTTATAATAAGATTAACAGCTTTTTCTATTATAATTAAATCATTTTTTTTTATCATACATGGTTGTGTAAAATCAAAACGAAGATAATCAAAGGCTATCAGTGAGCCTGTTTGAATTACATATTCACCAAAAATATTACGAAGCACTTTATGAAGAATATGCGTGGCTGTATGATGTCTTTCGATTTGTTTTCTTTGTTCAATATTCACAAACGTTGACACATTATCACCAACCACTAATGAACCTTTTAAAACTTTTATTTTATGAACAATCAGTAATCCTTTTATAGGTCTAAATACATCTTTAACAATACCTTCAAAATAATTATTTATTATTTTTCCTTCGTCAAAATTTTGACCACCAGCAGTTGCATAAAATGACGTTTGTGATAAAATAACTTCTCCTTCATCTCCAACTGTTAACTTATCAACTTTTTTTGATTCTTTTGTTAATGCTAAAACTTTACCATTACTACTATAATTATCATAACCTATAAAGAACGTATCACCCGTTTTTTCATAAATTTTATGATAAAAAAATGCATCATTTTCTTTAAATTTAGTACAGGAAATGCGAGATTTATCTTGAGCGTATTTTTGTTCAATCTTAAATCCAGATTCATCAACAGATAATCCATTTTCATGAGCAATTTCACTTGTTAGATCATAAGGAAATCCATATGTATCATAAAGTTTAAAGATTGCTTTGCCATCTATAATGTTTATACCTTTAGATTTATAAGAATTGATAACGTCATAAAGTAGTTTCAAACCTGATTCAAGAGTTTCCAAAAATTTCTCTTCTTCATTTTTAATAATAGACCGTATATTATCCAATTTTAAAGACAGCTCAGGATATGACAATTCCATAGTTTTAAATATTGTAGTCACAAGCTTATATATAAATGGATCATTATATCCAAAAAAAAATCCTTGTCTTAAAGCTCTTCTTAAAATTCTTCTTAAAACATAACCTCTACCATAGTTCGATGGCAATATTCCATCTGAAATTAAAAACATTATAGCTCTTGAGTGATCAGCTATTATTTTAAGTTTTGATAAATTGCTATCATCTTTTACTTTTAAAATTTCAGAAATATTTTCTATAATTGGTTTGAATAAATCAGTATCAAAAACACTTTTCACACCATTCATTACTGCAACGAGTCTTTCAAATCCCATACCAGTATCTATGTTTTTTTGAGATAAATTTTTTAATGTTCCATCTTTTTCTCTATTAAATTGAGTAAAAACAAGATTCCATATTTCAAGATATCTATTACATGTACACTCTGGACCACAAGCAGGTTTACTACAACTCATTTCACTCCCGAGATCTAGTAATATTTCAGAACATGGTCCACATGGACCAACATTCCCCATATTCCAAAAATTATCTTCATAATCTAGCTTTATAATTTTACTTCCATGAACAATTTTTTCCCATATTTCAATACTTTCAAGATCATTCTTATAAACGGTTATATATAATTTATCCCTAGATAATGACATATTTTTTGTTAAAAATTCCCATGCCCAAAAAATTGCTTCTTTTTTAAAATAATCACCAAAAGAAAAATTACCTAACATTTCAAAAAAAGTAAGATGTTTTGGAGTTATACCGACTTGTTCAATATCAGATGTTCTAAAACACTTTTGACAACTCGTTGCCCTTGTAAGACAATTTTTATTTTGACCTAAAAAATAATGTTTAAACTGTACCATACCAGAAGATGTAAAAAGAAGCGTTTCGTCATCTGTTGGTATAAGAGAATCTGAAATAACAAACGTACAATTTTTACCTATAAAAAAATCTAAAAATTCTTTTTTAATTTCTACTGATTGTTTATTCATAAATAATATACTTTACGTATTTTATCATTTTTTGATTTAAAAAGAAAGCACAATAAGCTTTTTTATTTTTATTAAATTTTAATTTAAAATCGCTAAACTAAATAGTATAATAAATTGCTAAAAAATTGACAAAAACATAAAAAAAATAATAAACTACATGGTTATTATATATGCAAATATTTTAAGGAGTTATTGTGAATATTTTCGATAAAAGATGGATTTTAACATGTTTTGGAACGGCCGTAGGTGCAGGAATATTGTTTTTACCTATTCAAACTGGATCTGGTGATATTTGGTCCATATTGTTTTTAACTTTTATTATTTTTCCAGTTACTTACATTTCACATAGAGGAATAACAAGAATAACTTCTTCATGTCCAAATAAAATAGGAGATATTATTGAAGTAATTAAATACGACTTGGGATTTACAGCTGGATTTATTGTTTCTATTTTATATTTTTTATCAATTGTTACATTATGCGTAGGTTATGCTACAGGTCTAACAAATATCGTAAATTCTTTTTTGATTAATCAAATGCATATATTTAAAATATCAAGGCCTATCATCACATTTATTGTTCTTGCAGTACTTACGCTAGTATTAATTGGCAATGAAAAAATTATGACCTATGTTACATCAATTATGGCATTCCCACTAATAATTTTGTTGGTCATGATATCAGTATATATGATTCCTCATTGGAACGTGATTCCTATGTTTACTACTTTTTCTATAAAAAGATTTTTAAAAAGTGCTTTTTTGCTTTTGCCAATTTTAATTTTTGCAATGAATTTTTCTCCAATATGCTCATTACTCGGCATGTCATGTAGAAAACAGTATAACAATATCGTTGAATCTGTAAAACATTCCGATCTTATTGTCAAGTGGAATTCTATTTTTCTACTTATTTTTATTATGTTTTTTGTTTTTTCCTTATTTTTTTCAACAACACCAGAAATTTTAACTTATGCTAAACAAAATAATATTGATGCACTAACAGCAATTGCTTTAACCTATAATGATTCAATATTACTATATGTTCTACCTGTAATTTCATTATTAGCTATAATAAGTTCTTATTTTGGACATTTTATAGGAACTAGAGAAGGGTTAAATGGTATATTAATGCAAATTATTATAAAAAACTTCAATGTGAAAAATGATATAAACACTAAAAGAAAATTAAAAATAATTAACACAATAATATTATTTACTATACTATGGATTT
Source organism: Endomicrobium sp. (assembly GCA_031273925.1). GTDB lineage: Bacteria > Elusimicrobiota > Endomicrobiia > Endomicrobiales > Endomicrobiaceae > Endomicrobiellum. The sequence continues at coordinate 10,199 of JAISQW010000005.1, forward strand.
TAGCAATTTTTAATCCACCGATTTTATCAGTAATTGGCATATTATCAGCTCCAATTATTGCTATATATGCGTATTTGATGCCGGTAATCTTAATGAATAAAATACAAAGACTTAATATATACCGTTCAAAATTGGCAATACTTGTATTTATTGTTGGTATATTTGTCATTTTTGGATATTTTATAGGTCAAATTATTTAATCTTAATTTGATCTTTTGAATTTTTTACAACAACATACAAAATATAAGTTTTTTTTTGATAAACATTTGATAAACATGATATATTATTATTGTCTTTACTTTTAAGCACAGGATTAGGAAACAGAAATTAAAGAAAAAGAATAGTAGAAATTAGGGGTAGGGTAGGGGGAAATAAAAAAGATATGTTTTTTAAAAAAATATATAATTATGAATCAGGAATAATTTTTTTAATATTAAGGAGTGTATAATAAATTAAATGTTTAAAGAAAAATCATTTTATGTGAAATTAATATCAACTTTTGGTTTGTTGATTACATCTGCGAAATTATCTTTCGCAAACGAAGCAAATCTTATTGTACCAAATTTATCACATGTGAATTTCTTTGGAAATTCAATTAATGGAAAAACACTTTTAACTTTTGGACTATTAATTTGTGCTTTAGGTATACTTTTTGGATTATATCATTTTTTATACGTAAAAAATCTACCAGTACATAAATCAATGGAAAGAATTTCTGAACTTATTTATGAAACATGTAAGACATATTTAATAACTCAGGGAAAATTTATTATTACGCTTGAGATTCTTTTGGTTACTACAATTATTTTATATTTTAAATGTTTAGAACATCTTACAACAATTAAAGTTGCTACTATTGGAATCTGCAGTGTCATAGGTATTCTAGGAAGTTATAGCGTATCATGGTTTGGTATGAGGATCAACACTTTTGCAAATTCAAGAACAGCTTTTGCAAGTCTAATGGGAAAGCCTTTTTATCTTCATATAATACCATTGCGTGCAGGTATTGCAATAGGCATGCTTTTGATAAGTATAGAACTTTTTATAATGCTTATAATTCTAATTTTTGTCCCTTCTAATTTTGCTGGTCCTTGTTTTATAGGATTTGCTATTGGAGAATCTCTTGGAGCATCGGTGCTTAGAATAGCTGGTGGAATTTTTACAAAAATTGCTGATATCGGTTCAGATTTAATGAAAATTGTTTTTGATATAAAAGAAGATGATGCAAGAAATCCAGGAGTTATTGCTGATTGTACTGGTGATAATGCAGGAGATTCTGTAGGTCCTACTGCTGATGGATTTGAAACTTATGGCGTTACAGGTGTTGCATTAATAACATTTATAATTCTTGCTGTAAACAATCAAATCTTACAAATTAAACTTTTGGTATGGATATTTTCAATGCGTCTAATGATGCTTATATCAAGTAGTATTTCTTATACGATAAATTATCTAATTTCAAAAAATAGATATAATAATATAGATGATATGAATTTTGAATGTCCGTTGACATCTCTCATATGGATAACATCATTATTGTCAATAACATTTACTTTTATGATCTCAAAATACATAATAGGTGATATAGAAGATAAAACTCTTTGGTTAAAACTTTCTTCTATAGTAAGTTGTGGTACTATTGCAGGAGCTGTTATACCTGAAATTACAAAGTTGTTCACATCTGTAAAAAGTAGATTTGTACAAAATATTGTTAAGTCTTCAAAACATGGTGGTGCATCACTTAACATTCTTTCAGGTCTTACAGCTGGTAATTTTAGTGCGTATTGGATGGGCATCACAATAATATTACTTATGACTATTGCTTATCTTATAAGTTTATTGGGATTAGATGATATAATGATTGCTCCTGCAATATTTTCTTTTGGACTTGTTGCATTTGGTTTTTTAAATATAGGCCCCATTACTATTGCTGTTGACTCTTATGGACCAGTAACAGATAATGCACAATCTATATATGAATTATCATTAATTGAAAATATACCTAATATTCATTATGAAATTAAACAAGAATTTGGTTTTGTCCCATCTTTTATAAAATCAAAACTACTACTTGAAAAAAATGATAGTGCAGGAAATACATTTAAAGCTACTGCAAAACCTGTACTTATAGGAACTGCTGTTACAGGCGCCACAACAATGATTTTTTCAATAATTATTATGCTAACAAATAAACTTAAAAATGGAGTAGAAAATATATCTTTATTACATGCACCTCTTTTTTTAGGCATGATTGCTGGTGGATCTATAATTTACTGGTTTACTGGAGCGTCCAACCACGCTGTAACAAGTGGAGCATATAAAGCCGTAGAGTTTATAAAAAATACTATAAAACTTGATAAAAATTCAAATAGAGCATCAAAAGAGGATTCAAAAAGTGTAGTTGCAATATGTACAAAATATGCTCAAAAAGGAATGATAAATCTATTTATGGTTATTTTTTTTACAACACTTGCATTTGCGTTTATTAATTCTTATTTCTTTATTGGTTATCTCATTTCAATAACATTATTTGGTCTTTTTCAAGCGATATTTATGGCAAATGCTGGTGGAGCATGGGATAATGCAAAGAAATATATTGAAGTTATTTTATGTGAAAAAGGAACTGAATTGCATAAAGCTAGTATTATAGGTGACACAGTAGGTGATCCTTTTAAAGATACTTCATCTGTTGCAATGAATCCAATAATTAAATTTACAACACTTTTTGGAATTCTTGCATTACAACTTTCATTAGCATTTAAAAGAAATACTTTATTAAACTTGATATTTTCGATAACATTTTTCATAATTGCCGTCATATTTGTAATTAAATCATTTTCAGATATAGAATAAATTATTTTGAAATTTGTATTATCGAAACTACCAGTTGAAAGTTCTACACTATTCTAAAATTTATATACTAAATTAATGGTTTTATTGCGAAGAAATATATTAAATATAAAAAATGAAATTAAAAGAAAATTAATACATTTATTATCATTAATATATGTTTTTGGATACTGGTATTTCCCAAAATATATAGTTGTTTATGTGCTTATAATAACAATTATAGTGGTAGCTATAGGTGAATATATGAGATTTAAAGTTCCAAATTTCAATATTTTTTTCAAAAATAATTTTAAAGGATTTTACAGGACAACCGAAATAAATAAAATAAGTGGTTTAATTTGGACATTATTGGGAGCATTATTTACGATTTTAATTTTTCATAATAAATCTATAGTATTTGTAAGTTTTCTTTATTTTACATTCGGCGATGCCGCAGCAGCATTAGCTGGTAAATTTTATGGTAAACATAAAATTTATTTAATAACAAATAAAACTTTTGAAGGAAGTCTTGCGTGTTTTATAACATGTTTTATATCTGGACTTACTATTTTTAATTATAAATTTGCAATAATTGGTGCAATAATAGCCATGGTAATAGAAGCCATTCCATGGGAACCAAATGATAACTTTTGGATACAAACAATAAACGCGTGGCTTTTAACATCATTGTCAAATATAATGTTATGGACGAAATAGTATTTTATATAAAATATTCAGCAATAATGGTAATAATTACACCTACAAATAACATCAAGAATGCTAATTTATTATTAGATTTATATGCTTCAGGAATCAAATCTGAAGCTGCAAGAAAAATTAAAGATCCAGAGGTTATTCCTAAAAGACTACCTAGTGCAATCATTGACATATTTTTAAATATAAACATTCCAATTATTGTTCCTATTGGCGTAAAGCATGATGTGATAAGAGAGAAATTTAAAATTTTTCTTTTACTAGCACCATTATGTAATAAAATTCCTGAAATTGTTATACCATCAGGCAATTTATGAAGTAAAATCGCAAGTGTCGTAAGAACTGCTAATTTAGAATCAGATCTGAATCCAATTGCAATAATCAATCCATCAATAACAGAATGTAAAGATAATCCAAAAACTGATGTTATTTTTATATATTCAAAATATTTGTTACAATACTGAAGACAAAATGTAGTTAAAAATCCATAAAATACATACATCATTACTTTAGGATTTAAGCTAAATCCTTCAGGTATTAGATGAACAAATGTGATCGTAAGTATCATACCAGCAACAAAGTTAATTATTAAAAAAGAATTATTTTCTACCCATTTATAAAATTTCAATACCGCAAAAACACCTAACATTGCAGCACATGCAGCAAAAAGTGAATAAAAAATTTCCATTTTTACTCCAACGATACTTTAAATTTTAAAAAACCATACACAAATTAAACATTTTAAACATTAAAAAATTAATAAAAATAGAAGAGACACAATGTTTTTTCGTATCGTTTATTTTTCAAGCAATTTATATTTATTTTTTTCAGTATATACTATGATATTTCTCATCATTCTTACAGCTTTTTCAGGATATTTACCTATAGATGATTCAGCAGAAAGCATGGTATAATCTGTACCATCAAGTACGGCATTTGCAACATCACTAACCTCTGCTCTGGTTGGCATTGAATTATTGATCATACTTTCAAGCATTTGTGTGGCAGTAATTACAAATTTTTTATGTTCATTACATTTTTTAATTATATATTTTTGCATTATAGGGACTGACCACAAAGGTATAGATATTCCTAAATCTCCTCTTGCAACCATTAATCCATCTACAATCCCAAGAATTCTATTTATATTCTCAATACCTAAAATATCTTCAATTTTTGCAATAAGTTTACAACTTTTATTTTTTTCTTTTTTCAAAATATCTATTAACGGCTCCATATCAGAAATATCTCTTACAAAAGAATTTGCAATATAATCAACATTATTTTTTAAAGCAAAAATCATACCATTACGGTCTTTTTCTTCAAATAACTCAAATTTAAGTTCAGCACCTGGAATATTTACACCTTTATGTGATTTCAAAATGTAATCCATTTGAACTTTAGTAATTAATTTATTCTTTTTTGAAGATAGAACTTTTAAAGCAAGATTTCCATCATCTATAAAAATAGTCAAATCTTCTTTTATATCTGTAAGAGAATTAACATAATCTATAGGAATTATATGATCATTTCCTATTATTTTTTCATTTGTAATAACAAGTTTTTGATTCTTTTTTAATTTTATTTCATTATTTTCAATCTTACCAACTCTTATTCTATGTCCTTCAAGATCAACAAGAATTTTAACATTTTTTTTATATTTTTTATTTAATGTTTTTATTAAATTAATATCTTGTTTATGGTCGCATAACATTCCATGTGAAAAATTAAGCCTTGCTATTGACATGCCATCATCAGTAATTTTTTTTAAAATTTTCATAGAACGTATTGCTGGTCCCATTGTACAAATAATTTTCGTTGTCATTTTACAATTAATCCCCCTTTCATATTAAATCAAAACTATAACTTATATATATTTTTATATTAACACAACTAAACTACGCAAAAATTATTTATTTTTGTTAAATTCTAAGGTGTTTTCATCTTTTTTTGAAATATCTATAGTTATTATATCATTTTCTTTAAATTCTTTTGAAATAAGTTTCAAAGAAAGTGGATTTAATAAATAATTTTGTATAGCTCTTTTTAAAGGTCTTGCCCCAAAAACAAGATCATACCCCTTTGAAGCAATAAAAACTTTAGCTCTAGTAGTTAATTCAATATATATATTTTGCCTTGTAAGTTTTTCTTTTAAAAAATTAATTTGTATATCAATAATTTCATCTAATTGCTGTTTAGTTAAATTTTGAAATATTATTGTTTCATCTATTCTATTTAAAAATTCTGGTTTAAAATAATTGTAAAGTTCATTTACAATTTTAATTTTTATATCTTTATAATCAATATTATTTTTAATATAATGCGAACCTATATTTGATGTCATTATTATAATCGTATTTTTAAAATTGATTGTTCTTCCATGCCCATCAGTAAGTCTACCATCATCAAATATTTGAAGCATAATGTTAAATATTTTAGGATGTGCTTTCTCTATTTCATCAAATAGAACTACAGAATATGGTCTTGTCCTGACAGCTTCTGTTAAATAGCCACCTTCTTGGTATCCATGATATCCCGGAGGTGCTCCTATAATACGTGATATACTATATTCTTCTGAATATTCTGACATATCAATCCTTATAATATTTTTTTCATTGTTAAATAAAAATTCCGCAAGAGCTTTAGCAAGTTCTGTTTTACCAACTCCTGTACGACCAAGAAATAAAAATGTTCCAATAGGTCTGTTAGGATCTGATAACCCAGAACGTGAACGGCGTACAGCATTAGATATTGCAAATATAGCTTCTTCTTGACCAATAACTCTTCGATGAAGTTTAGCTTCCATTTTAAGAAGTTTTTGCATTTCTTCTTCTAAAATATTAGTAACAGAAATTCCTGTCCATTCACTTACAATTTTTGCAATATCTTCTTCATCTACTTCTTCTTTTAACATTTTTTTGAGTTTTTGCAATTCAAAAAGTTTCTTATTTTCTTTATCAAGCTGTTTTTGGATCTCAGGTATTTTTCCGTATCGAATTTCTGCAACAATATTCAAATCTCCTTTTCTTTCATATATTTGTTCCTCTACTTTTATATTTTCAAGTTTTGATTTAAGACGATTAATCTCTAAAATAGAACATTTTTCTTGTTTCCAATGAAAGTACATTTCATTACATTCACCTCTTAATTTGTTTTCCTCATCTTTAATTTTAGTAAGACGTTTTTTAGATTCAATATCTTTTTCTTTTTTTAAAGCCTGTTTTTCAATCTCTAATTCTCTAATTTTACGTTCCATAATATCAATATCTGTTGGCTTAGAATCTATTTCTATTTTTTGTTTACTTGCAGCTTCATCTATTAAATCTATAGCTTTGTCAGGTAAATACCTATCAGATATATATTTTGAACTTAACGTTGCTGCTGCAACTAATGCTGAATCTTTTATTTTAATCCCATGATATACTTCATATCTTTCCTTTATTCCTCTTAAAATTGCAATTGTAGTTTCTAAAGATGGTTCTGTTGCAAACACAGGTTGAAAACGCCTTTCCAATGCTGCATCCTTTTCTACATACTTTCTATACTCATCAATAGTTGTTGCTCCGATAAGTTTAAATTCTCCACGAGCAAGCATAGGTTTTAACATATTTGCAGCATCAACTGCTCCTTCCACAGACCCTGCTCCTACTATAATATGAAGTTCATCTATAAAAAGGATAATTGATCCTTGACTTGCACAAATTTCATTAGTTACAGCCTTAAATCTATCTTCAAATTCTCCTCTATATTTTGTCCCAGCTATTAATGACCCTAAATCTAAAGATATTATTTTTTTGTTCTTTAAGTTCTCAGGCACATCACCTAAAGCTATACGTTGTGACAATCCTTCTACTATAGCGGTCTTGCCAACTCCAGGCTCTCCTATTATAACAGGATTATTTTTTATTCTTCTAGATAATACATGCATACATCTTCGTATTTCATTATCTCTTCCTATTACAGGATCAAGTTTCCCTTTTTTTGCCAAAATAGTTAAATCTATTCCATATTTTTCTAGAACTTGGTATTTATCTTCAGGATTCTGATCTGTAATTTTTTGATTGCCTCTTATATTTACCAGTATTTTTAAAATTGTTTCTTTTGTAATTTCATGTTTCATCAATATTTTTGATGCAATTTCTGAAGTTTCACCAATTATTGATATAAAAATATGCTCAGTTGAGATAAAATCATCTTTTAAATTTTTGGCTATTATTTTTGAATTGTTTAAAATATTGCTCAGTCCTTGTGATAAAGACAAATTGCTAACATTTAAAACTTTTGGTTTTTTTAAAATTTCAGAAGTTAAATCTTTTAAAATGTCATTTAATAATGTAGTTTTTTTACTAATTTTTGAAATTTTTTTTATTATATCTCTTACTATACCATTTTTTTGTTTAATAAGAATATATAAAAAATGTTCCGAAGTAACACATTGATTATTATACTTTAAAGCCATATCCTGCGCATCAACTAAAGCTTCTTGTGATTTAATTGTAAATTTATTAAAATGTATCATAAATTTCCTATTGGTTTATAATAACATAATGTATGATGATAATCTGAAAAAAAGAATAGAATTTGTTATTTAAAACAATTGAACTTTTAAAGATTTTATAAATTATTTGAAATATTGTTCAGATAAATACGAACTACGAATATACCTCCCAGAAATAACATGATTTATCCCCACTGAAACAGCAAAATACTTTATTGCTTCAAATTCTTTATAAGTGTATTCTTTAACTACAGGATGGTGGTTATTAGTAGGCGCAAGATATTGTCCTATAGTTAAAATATCAACATTTATGTTTTTTATATCATTAATAGTTTTCAAAATTTGATACTTATTTTCACCAAGTCCTAACATTATTCCTGTTTTAATTCTAAACCCCAAAGATTTTGCGTATTTTAATATAAGAAGAGATCGTTTATAATTAGCAGCTCCCTTTCGAATATCATCATATAAATCACAAACAGTCTCTAAATTATGTGCAAAAACATCAGGTTTTGAATTTAAAACAATATCTATTGATTCTTTATTGCCTAAAAAATCTGGAACAAGAACTTCAATTTTTGCGCTAGAAAAAATAGCTCTTATTTTACTAACTGTTTCAGCAAAATGATTAGCACCACCATCTTTTAAATCATCTCTAGTAACAGAAGTTATAACATTATATAAAAATCCTAGTTTTTTGATAGCTCTTGCAATTCTCAAAGGTTCTGTTTTATCAATATATTTATAGCCATATTTTTGAATACCACAAAAGGTACATTTTCTAGTGCAAACATTACCTAATATTAAAAAAGTCACAGTTTTTCTTTTGAAACATTCATTTATATTAGGACACATAGCATTCTGACAAACTGTATTAAGTTTTTCAAGCCCATATTTTTTTCTAAAAGTAGACACTTCTGAAATATTAATTTTTTTTTTATTTTGACTCATTATTTTTATAAATAAATACCTTAATGTAATTTTATCAATTTTTAATAACGTTCAATTAATGTTTAAAATGACGTACTTTTGTTGCTATCATAGCTATATTCTTATCATTTGCAATCTTAATTAATTCTTTATCTCTTATTGATCCACCAGGTTGAATTATTGCTGTAATACCAATCTTTGCAGATTCTTCAATAATATCTGGAAATGTTAAAAAAGCATCTGATGCCAAAACAAGATGTGAAAAATGTTCAGATTTATAAAATTCTTTCATTTTTCTTATTGCTATTTTTAATGAATCAATACGACTCATTTGTCCAGTTCCAATACCAACAGTCATTGTACCACTTGCAATAACAATTGCATTTGATTTTACATGTTTTACAATTTTTAACGCAAAATATAAGGCTTCTTTTTCATCAATTGTAGGTGAACGTTTGGTCATATTTTCTACTTCGCCTAAAATACGATTATTTTTATCTTGAACAAGCATTCCATAGGATAACATTTTATATTCAATACTATTTTCAAATTTTTTATATAATATTTCTTGTTTTAAAATTCTTATATTTTTTTTGCGCATCAATATATTTAAAGCAGAATGTGAATAATCTGGAGCTATAATGCATTCAACAAACAGTTTTTCTATTTCCATAGCCAAATTTTCGTCGATAAATTTATTAAAAATTACTACGCTACCGAAGGCACTTATCGGATCACATGATAGCGCTTTTAAATAAGCATCTTTTAAATTACTTTTACTTTCAGCGCAACCAGAAGGATTATTATGCTTAATAATCGCACATGCAAAATTATCAAATTCACTGATCAAACACCAACCAGATTCCAAATCAAGATAATTATTATATGACAACTTTTTACCATATATTTGCTTTGCAGATATTACACCATTATATTTTTTAATCTCACCAATAGAATATAGTACTGCCTTTTGATGAGGATTTTCACCATATCTTAATTCTGAAATTTTTTTAAGAGGGATTGTCATTTGTTTAGGAAATTTTTCACAAGTAAAATAAGTTGAAATTAGAGAATCATAATACGCTGTATGACGAAAAGCTTTAGCTGCCAATTTTAATCTTAATTCATTATTAAAATGGTTATTTTTTAAACTATTAATAACAATTTTATAATCTTTAATATCGCATATTACTATAACATCATTATAATTTTTTGCTGCTGCTCTTAAGAGAGAAACACCTCCAATATCAATATTTTCTATAACATTTTTGGAGAGTGTTTTTTCTTTAGATTTTTGATTTCTATTTATAATTTTATGAAAAGGGTATAAATTTACAACAACCATATCTATTGTTTCTATACCATGATGCTCCAACTCTTTCATATGATTTTCTTTATTTCTAATAGCAAGAATACCTCCATAAATTTTTGGGTTGAGTGTTTTTACTCTACCGTTTAAAATTTCTGGAAATTCAGTTATTTCATAAATCTCTCTACATTTAATAAACTGTTCTTTTAAAAACTTCGCTGTTACTCCTGTAGAAATTATATTCCATCCTAAAACTATTAACTCTCTTGCGAAATCAACAATTCCTGTTTTATCTGATACACTAATCAATACTGACAACATTTTTCTCTCCTTATATTTAACTTACACAACAACTATCAATTTTGATGTTGTTAGAAAAATATTTTGTTTTTTACAAAAAATTTACAATTTATATTTCATATTCAACCATATTAACATTAACTTTAATTAAAACTTTAATCAAATAATGTACTTTTTCACTTGCAAAAAAGTTTTTTAATTCAATTGCTAAAACTTTTCCTATATCGTGTATTTTCATAAAGTCTTCTAAATTAGCATTTAATAAATTTTCCATGTTTTTAAATTTTTTGGCAATAATTTTTGATTTATTGTACCCCAATTGTTTTATACCAAAAGCAAATAATAATCTACTTAATGGTCTCTGCTTACTTAAAATAATTGAATCAAGAATATTATTAATTTTTTTTTCTTTAAAAGATACAAGATCTACAAAATCATTTTCAGTTAAAAAATAAAAATCTGCTAAAGTTTTTATTTTTTGTTTTTCAACTAATTGATCTATTAATGCTTTACCAAAACCTTTAATATTCATAGCATCCCTACTTACAAAATGAATTAAACGATTTCTGAATTGTGCTGGACATTCAAGATTAAGACATTTATATATTTTTTTTTCTACATCTTTTTTGAAAATTTTATCACCACATGATGGACAATTAGTAGGAGCTTTAAAAAAACCATTTGTTACTTTTTTCACAACTTTTATTATTTTTGGAATAACATCACCTGCACGTTCAAGTAAAATAATGTCACCTTCATTTATAATTAAGCGTCTTATTTCTTCAAAATTGTGTAATGTAGCATGTGATATAGTAACACCTGAAAGAACAACTGGGTCAAGAATAGCTAAAGGTGTTATTACACCAGTTCGTCCAACTTGTATACAAATCTTCTTTAATTTTGTAGTTATTTGTTTCGCTGGAAATTTAAAAGCAACTGCCCATTTTGGACTTTTGCTTGAACATCCGATTTTAATTTGAAATTTAAAATTATTTACTTTAATTACAAGACCATCTATCTCATATAAAAATGAGTTCCTTTTCTCTAACATAACATGTACAAATTCCATTATTTCTTCAAAAGATCTACAAATTCTAAAATTGTTCTGAATAGTAAATCCATACTCTTTACAACATTGTAAAAACTGTGATTGTTTTTGAAATTGTTCTGGATTCATTTTTAAAAATGAATGCACAAAAAAATCAAGTTTCCTTTTTGCTGTAATTTGTACATTTTTTTGTCTTAACGAACCAGCAGCTGCATTCCTAGGATTTGAAAATTTTTCGTTACCATTTACAATTAATTTTTTATTTAATTCTTCAAAATTCGATTTACTCATATATACTTCCCCACTCAAAATAAATAATTCAGGAGGGGAATTAGTTCTAAGTTTATAAGGTATACTTTGTATTGTTTTTAAATTCTCAGTCACATCTTCACCAATTTCTCCGTCACCACGTGTTCCGCCACATACAAAAACACCATTTAAATAAGTTAAACCAACACTTAATCCATCTATTTTTGGTTCAATAATAAACTCCAAATCTTTATTACTCATAACTTTTTTCTGAATATTTTTATACCATTTTAAAATTTCTTCGGAAGAATATGTATTATTTAATGAAAGCATTGGTGAAAAATGCTTTATTTGTTTAAAATATAATGATGTTACGCCATATATTTTTTGCGTTGGTGAGTTTTTTGTCAAAAGACTAGGATTTTCTTTCTCTAATTGCTTAAGTTCTTTGACGAGATCATCATACTCTTTGTCAGAGATTTCAGGATTATCTTTATAATAATAAAGTCTATCATGTCTAATAAGTTCATCCTTTAGATAATTAATACGACATTGAATACTTTTTTTCATAACTCAAAATATTTATATTTTATTTATGCTACAATTTGAGATCGCATTTTAGTTTTTACTTTGGGTCTTATAATTTTCAGCTTATCCAACATACCATTAATAAATTTACTAGAATATTCAGTAGAATACTTTTTAGATATCTCTATAGCTTCGTTTATTATAACATTAATAGGAGTGTGTAAATTAAACATAATCTCATATATCGCAATGCGTATAATATTACGATCAACAACTATCATTCTTTCAAGTTCCCAATTTTTCGCATATTCTCTAATAAAAAAATCAATAACTTTTCTCTTATGACAAACTCCTAAAAATAACATCATTGCAAAATCTCTATAAATTTTTACTCGGGGCAAATTTACGTTAAAAGTATTACATACAACATCAAGTGATGCATCGCAATTATCAAACATATACAACATTTGTAATGAACATTCTCTCGCTTTTCTTCGCGAAGAGTTTTTCATAATATTATTTACAAACTCCACAATTAGTATATTTTTGTTATACAGTTATACTTTTATAAAATTACAATTCTATAAAAGTGTTGTAATGAAGATCCTGAATTATTAAACGTAATTACCGCGTAAACATAAAGTTATTCTAAATTACTATAAAAATTATTATCTATTTTTTCCATATAAGATTTGCGATGTAAACATATTGGACATTTTTCTAATGCCTCTTTATTTTCATATACATACCCACAATTTCGGCATTCCCATTTTATAAGTGTATTATTTTTAAAAATATTATTATCTTCAATATTTTTTAAAAAATATAAATATCTAGATTTATGATAATGTTCAGCTACACAAATTCCTCTAAAGCATTTGGCAATTTCTGAAAAATTTTCATCTTCAGCAATTTTTGCCATTTTTGGATAAATTTCCTCAGATTCTTTACTTTCACCATCAATTGAACTTTTTAAATTTTCAATAGTACTCCCTATGACTCCAGAAGGGAAAACACTTGTAATCTCAAGCAACCCTCCTTTCAAAAAACTAAAAAATATTTTTGCATGTTCTTTTTCATTATTTGATGTCTTCATAAAAATTGATGCAAGTTGTTCAAATCCTTCTTCCCTCGCTTTTGAAGCAAAAAAATCATATTTCAATCTAGCCTGAGATTCACATATAAACGATTTTAATAAATTTTTCTCTGTTTTTGTTCCATTAATCAATTTCATTTTTCCTCCGTATTATTTAACAGTTTATTTTTATAGTTTTCAATAGCTTTATGTAAAGCATCAGCACCTAAATTTGAACAGTGTATTTTATTTTTAGGAAGACCATCCAAAGCTTTAACAACATCATCATTTTTAAGATTAATAGCTTCTTCAAGTGTTTTACCAACCACCATTTCTGAAACAATTGAAGAAACAGCAATTGCAGCACCACAACCAAAAGTTTTAAATTTGACATTTTCAATTTTGTTATCTTTAACTTTTATATAAAATACCATCATATCTCCACATATAGGATTACCAACTTTTCCAATACCGTCAGCATTTTTTATTTCACCAACATTTTTAGGATTCATAAAATGTTCCATAACTTTTTTTGAATAAAATGCCATTATCCCTCCGATATTTGCACTATTATTTTACAAATTTGGTTTTTTAAAAAAATCTAACACAACAAAAACAACTAACAAATTTAAACAAAATCTCTATCTACATTATTTACCCAAAAATCAAATATATCAAAAATAAATACAAAATCTATTTTTCAAATGTAAATTCAAAATTTTTTATCCTTATAGTATCACCAAATCTGGCACCTCTTTTTTTTAGTTCTACCTCTACTCCCATTTTTTGAATAATATTTTGATAACGTCTCAATGCTTCGTATTCATTAAACATTGTCATTTCTGTAAATGTATCAATCTTATTACCAGTTATAATAAAAACGCCTTTTTTGTCAATATCAATTTTAAATTCAGGTTCATAAGCATATTTTTTTACTATAACACTTTCTGTGTCAGTTTTAGTAATATAAGCGGCATGATCAACAAGTCCTTTTACTATTTCTTTAAGTAACATATCTATTCCACTTCCATTTGTAGCAGAAATTTCAAAAATACTGTTGAATTTTAATTGCTTTTTAATATCTATGATTTTATTTTTATTTTTTAATAAATCAACTTTATTTAAAACTACTATTGTATATTTCTCTGCAAGATACTTTGAAAATTTTTCTAATTCATTAGTTACTATTTTATAATTTTCATAAAAATCATCATAATAATCACCAACATCTATTACATGTACCAATATTTTTGTTCTAATTACGTGCTTCAAAAAATCTATTCCAAGCCCTTTACCTTCGTGTGCACCGTTAATTATTCCAGGAATATCTGCAACTGTAAAACGCTCATTATTATAACGTACAACTCCTAAATTGGGAACCAATGTTGTAAAAGGATAAGCTGCAATTTTAGGTTTTGCATTTGAAATCCTAGACAAAAGAGTTGATTTTCCAGCATTTGGTAATCCTACAAGACCAACATCAGCAATTAATTTGAGTTCTAAATTAACTTTAGCAATTTCACCAGATTGACCTTTTTCGGCAATTCTAGGTGCTATATATTTTTTATTTTTGAACGAAAAATTACCTCTTCCACCTTTGCCTCCACTAACTACTAAAACTTTATCACCTGCCACTTTTAAATCAACTAAAAATTCACCATTTTTAAAAACAAAAGTACCTTCCGGCACAGTTATTACTAAATTTTTACCACATTTACCTGTCTTATTGTTTGATAACCCTTTACTACCATTAACAGCATTAAATTTAGGCTTATACAATAGATCTAAAAGAGTTGTTTTATGATGACTAGCCTCAATATAGATACTACCTCCGCTACCTCCATTACCTCCACTAGGATTACCATTTCTGAAAGCAATACATCCATTACCTCCACTACCGGCTATAAGTAAAACATTAGCCCTATCAACAAACATAAGCACACCTTATAGTATATTATTCCACATTAACATAACGTTTATTATGTGATTTTTTAACAAATTTTACTATTCCACCTATTTTTGCAAAAATTGTATAATCTTTACCAATACCAACATTTATACCTGGATGATACTTTGTTCCTCTTTGACGAACTATTATTGCCCCAGCATTGACTTTCTGATTTCCATATACTTTTATACCTAACCGTTTACCATGCGAATCACGTCCATTAGTAGAAGAGCCTTGTGCCTTAACATGTGCCATTTTTATTTCTCCTAAATTCTAGCTTTGTCTTTATAAGTTAGTTCAATAATTTTTAATTCTGTTTTATACTGACGATGTCCTTGAAATTTCTTATATCCCTTTTTAGCTTTTTTTTTAAATACTAAAACCTTAGCTTCACGCTTTTGGGCAAGAATTTCACCCTTTACAACAACACCATCAATTACAGGTTTACCAATAACAATATTTTTACCATCAACAAATAAAAGCACTTCAGTAAAAACAACTTCTTCACCAATTTTAACATTGTTAATTTTTTCTATTAATAAAATTTCACCTTTCTGAACTCTATATTGTTTTCCACCTGTCATAATAACTGCATACATTTGACACACTCCTTTTTAATCAACTATAATTTATGCAAATTAAGAATCACTTGTCAAATGATTATAAAATAATATAGTTTTATTTATTAGAATATGAATAGGAGAATATAAATATGCACATTTCAAAAAAGGTACAATCTATTAAATCGTCTCCGACACTTAATATTAATGCAAGAGTAAAATTGCTGGAGCAAAATAAAATTAACGTAATCAATTTTGCTATAGGAGAACCTGATTTCGATACACCGATAAATATAAAAGAAGCAGCAATATCTGCTATAAACAATGGTTTTACAAAATATTGTCCAGTTGATGGAACATTAGAAATAAAAAATGCTATTATAGACAAATTAAAAAAAGATTATTCAACTACATATACTACTGAAGAAATAATAGTTTCAAATGGAGCAAAACACTCACTTTATAATCTTTTACAAGCTATTATAAATGACAATGATGAAGTTATAATACCAGCTCCATATTGGGTTTCGTACATTGATATGGTTATCCTTTCAGGTGGAGTGCCAAAATTAATACAAACTAATGATAAAAAAAAATTTAAAATAACACCAAAAGATATAGAAAATATTTTGACTACAAAAACAAAAGCTATCATAATAAATTCTCCTGCAAACCCAACTGGTGTTGTGTATTATCCTGAAGAACTTAAAGCAATTGCAAATATATGTATAAAAAATAATATTTTTATAATTTCAGATGATATATATGAAAAACTTACGTATGATAATGTCAAATTTGCGTCAATTGTAAATGTTGCACCTAAAGTAAAAAATTTGAGTGTTATAATAAATGGAGTTTCAAAAGCATATGCAATGACAGGTTGGAGAATTGGTTATGCTGCAGGCCCTAAAAATATAATATCAGCAATGTCTAAAGTACAGAGCCAATCTACTTCTAATGCTTCATCTATTTCAATTAAAGCTGCTGTAGAAGCACTAAATGGTCCTCAAAAATATACTGAATTTATGAAAAAAGAATTTGAAAAGAGAAGAAATTATATTTCTGAAAAACTAAATAAAATAAATGGCATAAAATGTGGAGTACCAGAAGGAGCATTTTATATCTTTCCTTCTATTAAAACATTTTTTGGTAAATTTTTCGATGGAAAAATAATTAATAATGATATTGATTTTGCAAATTATTTACTTGATGTAGCAAAAATCGCAGTTGTTCCAGGGTCAGTTTTTGGAGTTAAAGAAGGATATGTAAGATTTTCTTATGCAACATCAATGAGAAATATAAAACTAGGAATGGAAAAACTAAAAAAAGCTTTGAAAAATCTAAAATAGTTGTTAATTTTTACTAATTTTAGTAAAATATAATGTTTTTTTTGAATATCTATATTTTATAAATCATTAATTGAAACTGCTTCTTGAGTTTTATCGCTCATTTTTTTTATTAAAACTTTACCTTTTTTAAACTCATCTGCAGCGAAAATTATGGTTCTAAAAACTTGTATTTTACTTGCAAATTTTAATTGATTTGTTAAACTTTCGTTGTATATTGGACCAAAAACAGATATATTTTTGTTATTTTTAATGCCATATTTTGATATTTTCATTGTAAATGCAAAAGCACAATTAAAAAGTTTCTGATCAGTTACTGCTACAAAAATTTTTTCTGGATTTTTGAAATTATCAAATAGTTTTTTATCATTTACTATAGACAATAACCTTTCAACTCCTGCTGCAAACCCAACTGCAGGAATATCTTTTCCGCCAATTTTTTTAATAAGGTTATCATATCTACCACCTGCAACAAAAGCATATTGTGAATTTGGAATATTAGAGCGAATTTCAAAAACAACACCTGTATAATAATCAATGCCCCTTACAAGTTTATTATTAACAATATAATTACACTTTACAATTTTAAGCATGGATTGTACTAAATTAAAATTTTCTCTGCAATTATAACACAAATAATCTGAAATTTTAGGGATATCAGTAAATTTATAAGAGTCCAATTTACAATCAAGAATCCTTAGAGGATTTTCTTTAAGTCTATTTATACAATTGTCACACAATTCCTTATTCCTGTTAGTAAAATACTCAATTAACACTTTTTTAAACAATTGTCCACACTTTTTACAACCTAAAGAATTTATATGTATATTTGTTTCATTTATACCTATAGCAGAAAGTAAATCCTGTGCTAACACAATAATTTCTACATCTGCTGAAGGATAAGCATTACCATAAAATTCAACTCCTGCTTGACGGAACTGTCTAAATCTACCAGCTTGTGGTCTTTCATATCTAAACATTTCTCCTATATAAAAAAACTTCCAAACACTAGTAAAAGTGTCCATTTTATTTTCAATGAAAGATCGAACTAAAGATGCTGTACCTTCAGGTCGTAAAGCTAACTTTCTGTTTTTTTTGTCATTAAATATATACATTTCTTTCTTTACAATATCTGTAGATTGTCCAATTGAGCTTGCAAAAAGTGAAGCTTCTTCAAAAATTGGAGTTTTGATTTCTTCAAATCCATGTTTTATAAAAATTTCTCTAATTTTTTGTTCAAGTAAATTTAGTTTTAAAGCATTAATCCCAAAAATATCATGTGTTCCTCTTGGGGCTTTATAGTTCATAATGTTATTATCATTCTCCTTAACTTTATCAAAAAAAATTATTTATTATTGTCCATTTTTATTACACCAACAGAAATAATGAATTGAAAAGCTTGTTCTACGGTATAGTTACTGTAAATAATTTCATTGGATTTAAACAATAATAATAATCCAGTTGTAGGATTCGGTGACGTAGGCATAAAAGTACAAACATATTCCTCACCATTAATTGATTGAGTTCCAGTTAAAAAAGCTATACTGTAAACATTTTTATTTAAAAAAGGAACAAAAATTACCTTTTTAAAATTTTTTTTGTTTTCAGTGTCAAATATAAAATTTATAAACTGTTTTGCAGAAGAATGTACTGTACCTAAAATAGGTAATTTTTCAATTATTTTTTCAATATAATTTAAAATATTTTTACCAAGAACTCTACTAGTAATAAAACCTAAAATTAATATGAATATTAGTGAAATAAAAAAACTTAAAGTTTTTGCTAAAAAACGCACCCAATAAGTGTCAGAAATGTAATAATTTATAATAGGAAAAGCAAAATTACTTACCCATTTAAAAATGATAGCTATAATAAAATATGTCAACCAAAGTGGAATTATGGATACTAATCCAGTTACCAAATAATTTTTAAGCGAATCATTAATTTTTTTTATTATGTATCCCATTTTTTTGTTGTTTTTTGCGTTTTTTCAAAAATTTCACTGTCATTAATTAAAATTATATTTTTATATTAATATCAAACAATTTATATTATAGTAAAAAATTATTAAAATTTAAAGTTACAATTTTAGATTTAAACTTCAAAAAAATAATATTAAAAAATAAAATTGCTAAATTTGACACTAAAAAATAAAATAAATATAATTTTAAAGCAGTTTAGTTATCAGATCATGTGTGCACGCGCGTACATATAATAGTACATATATATGAAACAAAACAATGTGAGGAATGTTTTTTTTTCAAGCTTTCTAGTTATAGCCGTATTCATTTCAATCTTAATAATTTCAGCTAGTAAATTAATCATAAATTTCATAAATAATCTACCATCTATACAGCAGCTTGAAAATTATAATCCCAATCTTTCAACAAAAATTTATGATAAAAATGATAATTTAATAGGTGAATTTTTTATTGAAAAACGCACTTTTACAAAAATAGAAGATATTCCAAATGATTTAAAAAATGCTTTTATCGCAGTAGAAGATAATGATTTTTTCAAACATTGGGGTATTTCTCTAAAAAGTATTGTACGAGCTTTCTTCAGTATGTTGTTAACTGGCAAAATCATTGGTGGCGGTTCTACAATAACACAACAATTGATAAAAATCATATTTTTAACCCAAGAAAAAACATTAACTAGAAAATTAAAAGAGTTTTTTTTAACTATACAACTTGAAAAAGAATACTCAAAATATGAAATATTAGAATTTTATATAAATCAAATATATTTTGGTAATGGAACATATGGTGTACAAGCAGCATCGGAATTATATTTTAATAAAAATGTTAAAGATTTAAATCTTGCTGAATGCGCTACTCTTTCAGCAATACCTAAATCACCAAATTATTATAATCCATTAAAAAATGAAGAAGCTTCATTTAAAAGGAAAAATTTTGTACTTTCAAAAATGAAAAAGCTTGGATATATTACAAAAAAACAAAAAAAAAATGCTGAACAAATCAAATTTTTAACAAAAGATATCTCAAATAAAAAACAGAAAGGACGTTATTTCACAGAATTTTTGAAAATAATACTGGAACCTAAATATGGAATAAATGCTTTATTTAAAGGTGGATTTTCAATTTATACAACTCTTGATATAAAAGCACAAATTGCTGCAGAAAAAGTAATAGAAGATGAACTTATAAAATTTGATGAAAATAAATTGCATTTTTTTAAAAAAAAAGCAATAAACCCTGTAAAAGTACAATGTGCACTTCTTGCAATTGATCCTAAAAATGGGGCAATAAGAGCCATGGTAGGTGGACGTGATTTTAAAAAATCTCAATTTAATAGAGCAATTCAAGCAAAAAGACAAGCAGGATCTATTTTTAAACTTTTTGTATATCTTGCAGCAATAGAAAATGGTTTTACACCTTCAACTATTCTCAAAGATGAACCAATGATTTTTTTATACAAAAAAAATTCATGGGATCTAATTTCAAGAAACATAAATGATATTGAAACAATTATGAAATCAGTGACTAAAAAAGATTTAATTGGTACAAAAAAAATATGGATACCAAAAAATTTTGGTAATAAATATAGAGGAAATGTAACTTTAGAAACTGCTTTCGCCTCATCAATAAATACTTGTGCTATTGAGGTAATTATGAAAGTAACACCTGAAAAGGTTATACAAATAGCAAAAAAATTTGGTATAACAACACATCTTATAAATTCTTTATCTTTAGCCTTAGGATCAAATGATATAACTCTCCAAGAAATAGTTTCAGCATTTGCAATTTTAGCATCTAATGGCATAAAAACAACGCCCTATATTATAACAAAAATAATTGATAAAAATGGGAAAGTTTTAGAGCAAATTTCACACGATCAAAGAGAAATAATATCGCCACAGATTTGTTTTATTATGACAAACATGCTTAGAGCTGTAATAGAAAGGGGGAGTGGTAAATATGCAAAAAATTTAGGTAGACCTTGTGCAGGCAAAACAGGTACAACAAATAATTCAAGTGATGTATGGTTTGTAGGATATACTCCTCAACTTGTTGCAGGAGTATGGGTAGGATATGATGACAGTTCAATATCTCTCGGATCAAGTGCAACAGGTGGTTTGATCGCCTGTCCGATATGGACAAATTTTATGAAAGAAACCTTAAAAGAAAAACCAATACTAAACTTCCAAGAACCTAAAGATATAGAAATTTGCACTAATTGATACATTAATCTTATTTCAGCCTTAATTAAAAAATCACTGTAGTATTTAAAATTATAATGCCACACAACAACAACACATACAAATATAACAATATAAAAACGAAACTAAAGAGAACTTTTTGAATGTATCAGTTAAAAAGTTCTCTTTAGTTTCGTTATGTAATATTTATACTTGAGTCTTAATTCTAAAAACAATTTTTACATGATCATAAAATCAAACTATACATAAAAAGAGATTTTAAAATTTATTTTTTAACATATTTTTGATTTTTATGGTACATACATATTACCGTTCTGAGCTTCAATATATAATCTTGTTCTTTCTATATCGTAAACTGTTAAAAAATTTAATTTATTTTTTAATATTTCACGTAGAACTATTTCAGGTTTTACAGTTTTCTTACTACTAAATCTAAGTTGTAATATCAATGTGGTATTTTTGATACGCAAAAGTCTTATCAAAGATTTAATATCAATTTCAATAATTTTTTTCTTCTTTAATACTTTTACAAAAATTTTATCTTGAGATAAAATTTTATCAATCTCTTGTTGTGTAATATTTATATTTTTTATTTTATATTCCGCAACATTAGATAAAATATCTATTGATGGAAAATTCAGTGGTATTTTTTTTATATCCAAAATTTTAAAACCTGTTGGAAGCATTTTCGAAAGTTTTAATTTTATGTTTCTAATATTTACTTCTTGTGTAAAATTTAATTCCATGTACTCACTTGAACTTTCTTGACCAACAGAAATTGGTGGACCATAGGATGATTTGATTTGGGGACTAAATCCTAATGTAAATGCTACTGGTAAATTAGCTCGTCTTACAGCTCTTCTAAATACTTCTATTTGTTCTAAATGTGAGACAAATCTTATTATTCCTTTTTTTGAAAATCTAAATCTTAATCGCATAACAGAATTAATTATTGGAACTTCATATTTTTTTTCTATATATTTTTTGGTCAATTGTAAATGTTTATACTCATAATTATACTGATTTATTATATCGTTGGTAAAGGATTCTTTCATACTTTTTACATAATCATTATATAACTCTTTTTTTGATGTACCAAAATAAATATGATCCCATGGTAATATCTCATCATATTTCCTATTCCTATATAAATAGGAATCCAAATTTACATTATTTTCAATAAGAATTTTGTTAAATGTATCATCATTATCTAATTTATTATTCCATTGATTAAATCTTAACCCTTTTAACCATGCCTTATAAATCACATATGATAATCGTCTATCACCTCTTGCAATTAAAGCTTCTAAAATACTAGCCTTATAATCGTGGATTTTTACATTTGCTTGAAGTGTTTTTTTTAAAAAAAGCATTTTTTGTCTCATTTCAGTCATGTTTTCCATTTGGACCCACTGAAATACTGTGTTTGCTTTTGGAATAAAAGGAGATATTGCAACTGTAAAGTTTAATCCTTTAGATTGTTTTTTTATAAATTTTATCAGACGTACTATACCTAAAATATCTGTATGAGTTTCTGTTGGAAGTCCAATCATAAAATAAAGTTTTATAATTTTCCATCCCATAGCATTTGCAGCAAGTATTGTTTTTACTATTTGTTCTTCTGAAAGATATTTACCAATTACATTACGCAATCTATCAGATCCTGCTTCAGGAGCAAAAGTAAGCGTAGGTTTTTTAGATTTATTAATATATTTTATAAGATCAAGTGAGTTTTCATTACATCGCAATGAAGGTAGTGAAATATTTATATTAGAATATTTATATAAATTATTTATTTCAATCAGTAATTTATATAAACATTTATAATCACTACACGATAAAGACGATAAAGTAATTTCATCAAATCCTGTAGATTTTATACCAGTTTTTATAATGTTCAATATTTTTTTTGTTGATCTTTGTCTCCAAGGACTATAATATTTTGATGCTTGACAAAAACGACAACGTCCAGGACATCCTCTTGCAATTTCAATATTTAATCTATTATGTACTGTCCTTATAAAAGGTACAATTCTTTTTTTAAGATCATATACATTTTCAAAATCAGAAAATCTTTTACTTATAATGGATTTTACAGTATTTGAAATTGGTAATATTGATTTTATAGTATTATTTTCATGATAGTTAATATCATAAAAAGATGGTACATAAACACCATCAACATATGATAATCTTTCTAAAATTTTGTTTCTTGGAACTTTATTTTTTTTTGATTGTCTGCATATGTTTATTATTTCTTCTATAACTTCTTCACCATCACCTAAAACAAATAAATCAAAAAAATCAGCAAAAGGCTCAGGATTTGTTAATGCAGGTCCACCAGCCATAACTATAGGTTCATGTAATTTTCTATTTTTTGAAAAAATAGAAATATCTGATAAACTAAGAATATTCAAAATATTAGTAGCAACTAACTCATATTGAATTGTAAAACCTATTATATCAAATTCTTTTAAATCACTTTTAGATTCCAATGAAAATAAATTTAAATTATTTTTTTTTAAGAAATATTCCATATCTAAGTCGGGGGCAAAAACTCTCTCACATCTAGCTAATTTTTTTTCATTAATTAAATGATATAAAATTTCAATACCTAAATTTGAAGCTCCAATTTCATAAATATCAGGAAAACATAAAACTATAGAAAAATCAGATGACATATTTGCAGGATATGAATTTAACTCATTACCTATATATCTAGCAGGTTTTTGGACAAAATTTAATATTTTATTTATCTTAAGTATTTTTTTCATAATTTAAATAAATATAAATTACAGTAAATTTAATAATCGCTCGGTATTTCTTTCAATTATTAGTAATTGAACGAGATACCTAACTATATATGATTAGACAACAATTATAAAAACAATATTTTAAAAAATCATCTACAAATATAAAAATATTCACAAGATTTGCAATTTATTATATCACATTCATCAAATTCAAAATATTCACCGTCATTTATTTCACTGAGTAACATCTTTATTATATTGATACACTTTTCATATATTTTTTTTTCTGTTTGAAATTCAATTATTTTTGCATTTTTTATATCATAAATACAGTATCTAGACGAAACAAATTTTGTTTCTTTTTCAAATATATACTTATACAGTGACAATTGTAAAATATTTGTTGCCTTTTTTATATCTTGTCTATTATTTTTAATCATATCATCAATATTATTTGTTATAAACAAATCATAAATTTTTTTCACAATATTATTACTTACATATCCTGTCTTATAATCAAAAATCATATATGCTGTTCCGTAATTATCTATCCTATCTATTCTACAATTTAAATTGTACATTTCATCAGATTTTACTCTAATACTTGAAACATATTGCTTTTCACAAACATAAATATTTTTAAATGATCTCTTTATTTCATAATTTAAAATATTTTTCATTTTATACATTAAAATTTTTTTTATCATAAAAGCATCTTCTTTAAATTTAAAATACTTAGAATTTTTGAAAAATATTAAAAGTTTTTTAAAATATTCGCGTTTAAATTCTAAAGATCTTATAGTTTCAATACTAAGACCATCAAAAAAAACATTTTTTAAAAAATCATGTATAAAATTGCCCATATCCGTATTTGAAAGTTCCTCATTATTTTTATTTATTTTATTAAGTGATAAAATATATGTAAAATAAAATTTTAACTTACAATTTAAGTAAACATCTATTTTAGTATGTGTATAAAACATATTTTTTAAATATTGTTTAACTTCTTCAGTTTTTTTATATTTTCGTTTTTTCGGATTTTTTAGTAAAAATTTAGGTAAAACAAATTTTGTTGTTTTTATAGCATTAATATTTTTATTCACAAATTGTTTATCCCAAATAATTGATTCTATAAATCTACTCCTTTCATCTTTATTATTATCTGGATAGATAAGGTTTAATTTTTTTGAAGAAGAAATTAATCTATCAAAATGATATTTTTGTATTTCATATTCATTGTTAACCATTTCAAGCCCCAAAATACACATTATATCTTTTGGAACAAGAGAATAATCTTTTTGTGTTGCAGGAATTGATGAATCTTTCATCCCTATTATAAAAACATTATCAAAAATAAGGGTTCTTGATTCCAAAAAACCCAAAATTTGCAATCCTTTGAAAGGAGATCCTGATAGAGCAATTCTTTTATTTTTAATTAATTTTTTAAAAACATTTAGTATGTCTTCATTATTCATGTTTTCCTGTGAAATTTCACCAAATTTTATTTCTTTTGATAAGGATAATAACATTTCTACTGCTTCAACGTTCAAAGATTTTTTTTTAACTACATCCAAACAGCATATTTTTTTTAAAAACTCATTTAAGATATCGGATAAATCACTTAAATTATTTATTTTTTCCCAAGATATAAAAAAAAAATTGAATATTTTATTAAGTGTATCCATAAGTTTTTTAGAATTGAAATGTTTAGAAATATTATTCACTGCACAACTTACTTCATCAATAAATTGTTTATTTTTAATTATTTCTTTAAACGAAATGAATGTTCTTGCATATAAATTATTTTTCGCATTCTTGTTGTATAACATATCTTCAATTTTATTAAAAATTATTACTGATACATCAAAATTTCTATCAATAAAACACATACTTTTAAAAATAGGATTAGACAAAACTTTGGTTAAATCTTTTGAATAATAATATTCGCCTTTTTTAGATAATTGTGCATCAATAATTGAATAAAACAATGAAAAAATTACTGTTTTTTCAGCGGGATATCCAGCGGAAACATTATAGTTTTCTGTAATCGTCGAAATTTCTGATATTATGGATTGTAATATTTTAAAATCTGGCACAATGATAACTGTTCTGTCAAAATCTTTATCATTATATTTACTAATAAGATTTTTTAGCAAAGCTCCTTGAGATTGATCATCATAGGCAGAATATACATTTAATTCATAACTTTTTTTTTCGTTATTATCTATATATAATGGCATAGATTCACCAAATTCAAAATATAATTTTTCTAAAATTTTGTATTTTTTAGGATGTCCTTGAATAATTATAGTAAGTATCCCTGCATTATAAAGTTTTTTAAAAAATATAATTTCAGATTTATGGAGATAAAATGGTGACATTAATATTACTTCTAATCCAGCAAACTTTTTTATTAATATGTCATTTGATAGCATGGACAATACCTTTAAAAAACCATATCCTCTTGTAGTTTTTAACAATTTTTCTAGATTATTATGAAATATATTTCTTATTTTAGAAAGATTTTTTAACAAATCATTTATTTTTTTAGGCACATCATAACCTATTTCTGCATTTTCTTTTATAGATTTAAGTTTTACGTCAGAAACATTTTCTAAATCTAACTGTTCGATAAAAGTAAAAATTTCAAATCCCCATTCCATAAATGTGGCAAACGAGAAATTATTATTCAGAAGTTTTGGAACATTTTTTTTAACGATTTTATATATCATAAATGAAGCTTCTAAATCTGAAATTTTTACAAATTCAGTATTATCAAAAATAACTTTATCTATAAATTCATTATTTGTAAAAAATTTAGGAGAAAAATAAACTTTTTTATGGAGTTTTGCAAGGGATTTTCTTAAAAACAAAAAAGGTCTATGACCACCATTTATCAAAACAACTCTTTTATTTAACTTAAAAATATAATCAGCTGTAAAATCTATTACATTTTCATGAATGTTCAAATTAATTATTTTTTTTAACATTCTTATATTAGTTTATAAAATACAATTTTTTATGATAACAAAAAACATTGAATTTTTTGAACATCTACAATATATGATAGTACATTTTTATATGGATACATCTCAAATATTAATTTAGAGTAATTTTTTAATTGAATTTTATTTTTTTCTTCTCTATAATTTGAACTTTTAAAATCTACTATTATGATATGATTCTCATCAAAAATCAATTTATCTATCACAAAAGACTGTCCATGTCTATTTATTATTTCTTTTTCATTATAAATTTTATCTTCTCTATACATAAAAAAATTTAAAATTTTTATAGAAGAAAACAATTTTGTTAAATTTTCTTCAACAAATTCAGTATTTTCATATGGGAATTTTCTTTTAGTTAATTTAACTACATTATTAATATTTTCACATATATTTTTATTTCTTAAAGATATTATTTTTGATAAAGCATAATGTATAACAGTTCCTTTAATTGCCTTATTATTAATATCTATTTTTTCTTTTTGTGTATTTATCAAATATTTTTGTATATTTTTGTATCCACTATAAAAAACATCTGTAATGAAATTATCTTTTTTTTTATTGTTAAAATTGTAATTTCGTTTAGTCCCAGAAATGAGTTTTTTATTTTTAAACAAAATAGAAAATATATTTTTTGCTACTCCTGTTTTTTGAGGAATAATTGCATAAAACTCAAATTTCGCTCTTGTCATTGAAACATAAAGTACGTTTAATTCTGTTAATAACATATTCAATTTTTCATTATTATATATCTTTTTTGCTTTTGGTGAGAATTGTATGACTTTTTTTGATATATTTAACAATTTTATTTTAGAACCAGAATTGTCAAAATATGGACTATCTATTTTTTTTTCTAATGGTTTTAGAAATGGCATTATAACAACCGGAAATTGAAGACCTTTAGCTTTGTGTATAGTCATAATTTTAATACCATTTCCAAAATCACTTTTTATATTCAAAGAACTATCATCATTATTTAATTTATCAAAAAATTCCAAAAAAGTTCTTATACCTAAATTTTGCATTTCAAATTCTTTGATAAATTCGAGTAAACACATTATAAATGCTTTATCATTATGAAAATTTTCCACAACATTAAACTTTTCAATAATTAAAAGCGTTAATTCATAAGCAGACGCAAAACTAATTTTCGCAAAAAATTCCTGAAAATATTTTTCCCATAAATACTTGTATTTAATTTTAAAAATTTCAGAAATTATTCTAGTTTTATTTTTTTTGTTACATCTAAAAATAAATTTTTCTATTTCACTAATTTTAATGTGTGAAACTCGAGAAAAAATTTCTCCTAAAATAAATGAACAAAAAGATAAATTATCTATAGGAGAATTTATAAACATAAGCAATGATATAATTTGTTTTATAATATTATTATTTTTTATACTCAAGGTTTGTGATGATTCTATTTCAAATCCGTTATCTAAAAGCCATGAACTAACCATAATAACCTCTTCATTTGTTCTACACAGAACTGCTATATCTTTATGATCAAATCTTTTAACTAATTGATAAATATAACTCATAAATTTTTGTTTTATATCTTGTTTCATACTAGTAGCATCACTATAAACGGTATCTATAGTTTTTATTTCAACATATCCATAGTCATGCCCTATTATTGCTTTTTGTAAAGAAGAAGCATATGTCTTGCTAAATTTTGAAAAATCATAATCAGCATATTCAATATTTTTACCATATATCTCGATTAAAAATCTTTTGATATTTTCGACAGAAAAAATATTATTATTGAAGTTTACAATGTTTGCTCCACTTCTAAAATTATATTTAAGATATTTTTTTTTAATTTTTGATGAAGGAAATTCATATGGTATCAAATCAAAAAGTTCTGGACTTCCACCTCTGAAGTCATAAATTGCTTGTTTTATATCACCAACACAAAAAAATGTTCCTTCACTTGAAAGACTTTCTTCTAAAAATCTTTTAATTCCTGCCCATTGTATAAAACTTGTATCTTGAAATTCATCAATTAAAAAATGTCTATATTTTTCTGATAATTTACAATACACTTCTGGCATAATATCATTTTTTTTCTTAAAAAAAATGATGGTTTTTTTATTTATTTCATTTAAAAATACAACTCCTTTTTTATTTGATTCTCTTTCAAATTCTGTCATAATTTCTGTATACATACGTGAATAAATATTATAATAATTTTCTACATAAAAATCATATAAATACCCAATTTCCTTATTTATTTCATTCCATATTTTATCAGCTTTACAATTTATTTTTTCTCTTTTTTTATACTTAAGCTTTTTAGAAAACACACTTGGAACTTTTATCGATAAAAATGATTTTATACCCTCATCTAAAACATTTATAACGGCTTTATTATAATAAGAATAAATTTGTAATGTAGGTAAATATTTAGCAAAGTTTTTAACTTTTTTTAAAATTTTTTTTACTCTTGATAAAAACTCATTATAGTAATTATTTTTTGTACATATAAAAAGATCTTTTCCAATATCTCCGGATTTACTAAAAATTTTTTCTATTTCATTATATATATCATTTCTAGGAATCCATGCAGAAACATTCATTAAATATTGTGATAAATATTTTGATATTATTCTTTTAATTTTTTTTGATTTATTAAATTTTTGTAAAAACATTCTTAACGAAAGTAAAAGATTAGTTGAATAATCTTGTTGTATAACAAAATATGGTGATATACCTAAGTTGATAGCACATACCCTTAATATACGATTTTTAAAACTATCTATTGTACTAATATTGAAATTATCGTACAAATTAAAAATTGTATTTAAAGCAGAAATACTTTTTTTTGACAATTCCTCTTTTGAAAAATTTAAATCATCAAAAAAATCACCAGTATCTAAAAGCAACGCAGCTCTTTTTAAAAAATTTAAAATTCTAAATTTCATTTCAACTGCAGCTTTATTTGTAAAAGTTACTGCAACTATACTTTTTATTGTAATATTAACATCAGATTTTAATAATAAATACAAATATTTTTTTGCAAGATTGTAAGTCTTACCAGAACCAGCTGACGCTTGTACAGTAATTATTTGAGTTTTTTTCATAAAAAAATTTTGAAAAACTTAAAAAATATATAAAATTATGCTTAAATATTTATTAGAAATACATACGTATTTCTTTTATAAGGTTTTTTTGTTTTTCAGTTTCTCTTTTATCATGCCTTTTCTTACTTCTTGCAAGCCCTATAAGAAGTTTAATTTTACCATTATGTTTTTTCGTATACATTTCTAATGGTATGATAACTAAACCATTTTTCTTACTTTTAAGATAAATTTTCCTTAATTCTATTTTATGCATTAAAATTTTGCGTTTTCTTTTCACATTATAATCTAAAATATGCGTTGATACATATTTATATGGAGCTATATATACATTTTCAACAAAGGCTTCATTCATGAAAAATCTAATAAACCCATCAACAAGACTAATGTGACATTTTTTCACCGATTTTACCTCGTATCCTAATAAAACAATACCAGTTTCTATCTTTTCAAGTATTTCATAATTATAATATGCTTTTTTATTTGATGAAAATATTTTCTTAATCATTTTTGTTTATTAATTATTTGATACGATAAGAATATATTATATAAATTTTTGTTACGACTATGTTTTTTTAACAAAAATACAATGACATCTCAGCCGATGATAGGACTCGAACCTATGACCTGCGGTTTACAAAACCGCTGCTCTGCCAACTGAGCTACATCGGCAAAAAATCAACAACAAGACAACATATGCTATAAAAAAAAACGTATTTCTGTCAATAAAATAAATTCTATCATTAAGTAATTAATATATTTATTGAAATTTATATTTCAATAAATATAAACATTAAAAAAATACTGAAAAACATTATTCTATAAATTGAATTGTGATTTTAAAAAATCAAAAAACAAATCTTTCATAAATAATTACTAAAAACATTACACACTTAAAATAAAAATAACATTTCATAGTTTGTTTTTAATTAAAAGAATTTCTTACCAAAAAATATAACAGAATTGCTTTTTGAACATGAAGTCTATTCTCAACTTCCATAAATATTGAATATTCATATTTATTCATAATTTCTGTTGTTATTTCTTCACCCCTTATTGCTGGCAAACAATGTAAAACCACACACTTAGCTGAAGCTTTTTTCAGAAGTTTCTCGTTCACTTGATAAGAAATAAATATTTCTTTTCTTTTATTTTTTTCAGATTCAAATCCCATTGATGTCCATACGTCAGTATAAATTACGTCAGCATTTTCAACTAAACTAATATCACTTGTAATATTAATATTATTTGTAATAAGTTTTAATAATTCTTTTTTGACACAATATTGCTTTGGAGATATTATTGTTAAATCAAGTTCTAAAATTATTGATATCAAAAAAAAAGAAGTTGCAATATTATTACTACCATCTCCAATGTAAACAATTTTAATTTTTTTTAAAACTTCAATATCTCTAATTTTATGTAACTCCATAATTGTCATAATACTAGATAAAATTTGGCATGGATGCTCACTATCCGTAAGACCGTTAATAACAGGAATTGTTGAATATTTTGCAAATTCTTCTAAATCACAATGTTTAAAAGTTCTTATAATAATTCCATTTAAGTAGCGTGATAAAACCAAAGCAGTATCATGTATTGATTCACCTCTTGAACATTGTAATTTTTCAGTATTCAAAAAGATCGGAATACCTCCAAGATTAACCATAGCCGTGGCAAAAGAAACCATAGTTCTTGTAGAAGGTTTTTCAAATAAAAGTCCTAACATCTTACCTTTTAATTTATCACCATACAAAATATTTGTTTGTACTTTATTGTTTTTAAATTCTAAAGATTTATTTAGAACAATTTTTATTTCTTTTTTTGATAAATCACAAATCGATATTAAATTTTTTTTTCTAATCACAAACCTTTACTAACCTCTCTAACTATATATTAAACGAAAAATACATACAAAATTATAAAATCATAAGTGTTTATATCTTATAGGCTATTTTTTATATGCAATCAAATCATTATTATATATTTTTTTCTTCATTTTCCAACCACATAATCATTTGCATGCCCTAACGTGCCAAAAGCTTTCATTTTTGAAGCAATAAGATCAGAAAGAACAGTTCTTGCATATCCTAAATAATCTCTTGGGTCAAACTTTTCTGGATTTTCTATTAAAAACTTTCTTATTGCTGCTGTAACTGCAAGTCTTCCATCAGTGTCAATATTAATCTTTGATACTCCAAATTTTATAGCTTTTTGCAAAAGTGATATAGGCATACCTGATGTACCAAATACTTTTCCACCATATTTATTAACTTCATAGATCAGATCTTTTGATATTGATGAAGCGCCATGCAACACAATTGGAATATCTATTAAAGATCTGATTTTCTTTAAAGTATTAAAATCAATATTCGCTACATTTTTAAACTTGTATGCTCCATGTGATGTCCCTATCGCAATTGCCAAAAAATCAACATTTGTATCATTTACAAAATTTTTAGCTTCCTGAGGATCAGTTATATATATACTACCTGAACCCATATTATTATCTTCTAATCCACCCAGTGTACCAATTTCACCCTCGACAGAAACCCCTAATGAGTGTGCATATTCAACAACTGAACGTGTAACTTTTACATTATACTCATAAGTTGAAACAGTTTTCCCATCTTCCATTAAAGACCCATCTATCATAACTGACGTAAAACCAATATTTAATGCTTTTAATATTAATTCTAAAGAATTACCATGATCCAAATGTATTGCAATTGGAATATCAGGATTTTCTATAACTGCAGCTTTTACTAAATATTTAAAATATGTAAGATCAAAATATTTCAGTGCTCCTCTACTTGCTTGAATAATTACTGGAGATTGTGTCATTTTTGCCGCCATCATTACAGCTTGGATTTGTTCCATATTGTTGACATTATATGCACCAACACCGTAACCTTTTTTCATTGCTTCATTTAAAATTTCTTTACAAGGTACTAAAGCCATTATTATGTATAACCTCTTCAATTAAAATTTTTGCATTACAATATTTTTTTGCCACTTTCAACTTTTTCTTTATAAATACCTATATTCCTAAATTTTAAATACCTCTCATCAACAATTTTTTTCATGTCCATATTTTTATATTCATTAAGATAATTATTTAAAACAATCTTTATATTTAATGAAGTTTTCTCGACATCATAATGAGCACCTCCTAATGGTTCTTTTATAATTTCATCAATAATCTTTAAATTCAATAAATCTTTAGGGACTAATTTCATAGCTTTTGCTGCTTCAGGGGCTTTAGAACTATCTCTGAATAGTATGGCTGCGCAACCCTCTGGAGAAATAACTGAATAGTATGAATTTTCAAGACACAATATTTTATTTGATACTCCAATAGCTAAAGCACCACCGGAACCACCTTCACCAATAATAATACTTATAATTGGAACTTTTAAACATGACATATCTCTTAAATTTTTAGCAATTGCTTCTGCCTGACCCCTTTCTTCTGCTGAAATACCAGGGTATGCACCAGGAGTATCTATAAAAGTTATTATAGGTTTATTAAATTTTTCTGCAAATTTCATTATTCTTAATGCCTTTCTATATCCTTCTGGATGTGCCATACCAAAATTTCTATGTATGTTCTCTTCTAGAATCCTACCTTTTTGATGTCCTATAACTACTACACATTTATTATCAATAATAGCAATTCCACATAAAATAGCTTTATCATCACCAAAAACTCTATCACCGTGAAGTTCTACAAAATCTTCAAATATAAAGTTTATATAATCAAGGGTATAAGGTCTTTTTGGATGTCTAGCAATCTGAACTTTTTGCCAAGGAGATAATGAACTATAAATTTTATGTTTTAACTTATCTCTTGTTTTTTCTAAATCTTTAATTTGATCTGATAAATCTACATTAGTATCTTTAGATGATATTTTCAAATCCGTAATTCTTTTAGTAATTTCTAATATAGGTACTTCAAAGTCAAAAGTATACTCCATATATGCCCCTTGTTAACAACATATTAACAACTTATTAAAATCTTTTTAATATCTATATTTTATTCATATACATACCTTACTACAAAAAATTCATATAAAAATAATTAACATTAAGTCATAATAAAATTTACCAATTTACACACTTATCATACATTCTAAGCAAAAATATTGACATTAATATAAAAATAAAATTTATATGTCAAACTTTATAATACAAGTCTAAATCCATAAAATTTTATAAAAAAAACAATGAAACAAACATAAATTACATCATATTCAATAATGTCACATTTATTATGAAGCTTTACGTTTTAAAAGTTCCCACTTATTGTCAACACGTCTTTGAATAGATTCTAAAATATGTATATTTTCAGGTTTAAAGAGATGCTTAAATCTTCCTTGAATTCTAAGAAATTCCACAACAGGTTTCTTTTTTATAGGTATAACATTTATTTTATAAATATTATTTTCAAACTCAAAAGAAGGCCAAATACATGTATCAACTGCTAATCTTGAAACTGTCATTATGTTGTCAGTTTTATAATTCCAACCAAGTCTACAAGGTGTTAAGACATTTATAAAAGATGGGCCTTCAATTGATAAAGCTTTTTGAACTTTACTTATAAGATCATTCCAGTTTCCAACATAAGTCTGAGCAACATAAGGAATATCATGGGCAATCATAATTTGCGTTAAGTCTTTTTTATTTTCTCTTTTACCATGGCACATTTTACCAACTGGTGCAGTTGTTGTATGAGCCCATTTAGGAGTTGCTCCTGATCTTTGTATCCCAGTATTCATATAGGCTTCATTGTTATAACATATATATAACATTTTATGACCCCTTTCCATTGCACCTGATAAAGATTGTAAGCCAATATCATATGTACCACCGTCGCCACCAAAAGCTATAAATTTAATATTTTCTTTTATTTTCCCTTGTAATTTTAAGCTCTTATAAGCTGCTTCTATTCCACTACAAGTTGCAGCAGAATTTTCAAAAGCACTATGAAAAAATGAATTTTTCCATGCTGTATATGGAAAAATCGTTGTTGAAACTTCCAAACATCCAGTAGCACTCGTAACAACAACTGGAATATCACAAGTAGATATCATAACTTGTCTTGCAACTATACCGGCCCCACATCCTGCACAGAGACGATGACCACCTGTAAAACGTTCTGGATATTTGCTCAATTCTCTTAAATTTACCATTACATCTCCTAAATATTTTTTTCTGTATTTTTTTACAATATTTTGTTCTTATTTTTTATAAAACAATCCTAATTCATTCATTTGTTTTTCTTAAATTAACATATTCAACTTGTTTAAACGGTTTTTCTAAACCTAAAGCAATTTTATCTAAAGTTTTATAAATATCAAATATATGTGCAGTACTAATTTCTCTCCCACCTAACCCGTATATATAATTTACAATTTTAACATTTAGTATTTCAGATACATAAAAAGATGAAATAATATCTAAATACAATGGTGCAAATGATCCAGAACAAGAATCAGCTCTGTCCATAACGGCAATAACTTTCAGATGTGCTAAATCCTTTGCAATTTGGTCAACAGGAAATGGTCTGTAAATTCTTATTTTTAAAAGACCTGCTTTAATACCTTTTTCACGTAATTCATCAACTACTACTTTTACAGTACCAGATGTTGACCCCATGATTATTATTGCTATTTCTGCATCATCAAGCATATATGTTTCATAGAAATCATATTTTCTACCAAATTTTTTCTTAAAACTTTTAGCCACATCTAAAATTATACATTTTGCATCTATCATAGCTTTTGCTAATTGATATCTATGTTCAAAATAATAATCCTGCAAAGTAATAGATCCCAAAGTATACGGTCGCTTTATATCTAAAAGATATCTATCAGGTTTATAATCACCAATAAATTCCTTAACATCATCATCTGGATAAACCTCTACAACTTCCATACAATGAGAAATAATGAATCCATCTGTTGTTACAAGTGTTGGCAGTTTAGCTAATTCAGCTATTCTTATAGCTTGAATCATATTATCATAAGCCTCTTGTGAATTTTCAGAATATATTTGAATCCAACCTGAATCTCTTGCTCCCATTGTATCTGAATGATCACTATGAATATTAATAGGTGCAGAAAGAGCTCTATTTACTTCAGCCATAACTACAGGTAATCTTAACCCTGATGCTATATAAAGCATTTCCCACATAAGACATAATCCTTGAGAAGAAGTCCCTGTCATTGCTCTAGCACCTGCTGCAGAAGCTGCTATCGTTGCAGACATTGCAGAATGCTCACTTTCTACAGCAACATATTCAGTCTTCACGGTTCCATCTGAAACAAATTGTGAAAAAATTTGCATAATTTCAGTAGCTGGTGTTATAGGATATGCTGCTACCACATCAGGCTCTATCTGACGCATAGCTTCGGCCATAATTTCATTGCCTGTTTTGGTAACAAGTTTACCTTTTGGGTACATTATTTTTATCATTCATTAACTCCTATTAAACTAATTAACATATTTTATAAAAATTATTTCCTCTCATTTACCATAGTAATTGCACCTTTTGGACATTCACTTTTACAAATTCCACAACCTTTACAATGATTATAATTAATGCCTATAACAACCGTTTTCTTTATTTTATTTTGTTCAATCTTTATTGAACTGTCAGGACAAGAAATCCAACACACTAAACAGTGAATACATTTTTCTTTTTCCCATATAGGTCTCTCTGATCTCCAACCACCTGTAACGAAATCTATTGCTGTGCCAGATTCTACTATACCTCCAACAGCTAACTCACTAGCTCCTGATTTTGTATTATAATACTTTGTTTTTTTTTTGGACATTTTTTTACCTTTTAATAGAATTTCAAAAAGCTATAAAAATCTAAAACCATATAATAAAGTCATAATCTTTTACATAATATCTGTTTACATACAAAAACGAAAAAATAATTTTAGAAATTTTTTACTTCATTAAAAGCACATCTTATAGATGCAAGATTACCTTCTATAACTTCAGATTTATGCCTAAATTTTTTTACAAGTTTTTCTTTTGCACTATCCAAAACATTATTTATATCTAAAATCTTTATAACTTTAACTAAGGCACCAAGCATTGGCATATTTGGAATATTTTTACCTATCATGTCTAATGCTATTCTACTTGCATCTACTACGTATACTTGTTTTGGATCAACATTAAGCTCTTTAGCAGTTTCGAATATACCAAAAGAAGTATTTACTATGATTTTCACTAATTTTTGAACTCCTTTTAGAACTATTGATTTGATTAGTGATGAATCCAAAACAACTATATAATCTGGATTTAAAATGCTTGTATGTAATGTAATAGGATAATCACTTAACCTATTAAAAGATTGTACTGGCGCACCCATTCTTTCTGGCCCATATTCAGGAAAAGCTTGAACATATTTACCTATTGACAAAACAACATCTGCAAATAAAAATGCTGCTGTTTTTGCTCCTTGTCCACCACGTCCATGCCAACAAATTTCAATTAGTTTTTTCACAGATACCCTCTCTTTTACAAGATTACTTTACTTGATATCATTTATATAGTTTTTTACATTTCTTTTCTAGCAGTTATGGCATTATATATAGTTCTTTCATCAGCATATTCAATGTCTCCACCAACTGGTAACCCACATCCTAATCTTGTAACTTTAATGCCCATTTTCTTTACTATATTAGCCAAATAAATAGCAGTCATCTCACCTTTGGAATCTGCATCAGTAGCGATTATAACTTCACTAATGTTATTATCATTTTTTAACCTTTTCACAAAATTATCAATTCTTATATCACTTGGGCCAATTGCATCAAGAGGAGATAAAACTCCACCAAGTACAAAATAAAGTCCTTTGTATTCTTTTACTTTGCTTACTGCTATTAAATCTTGCGGAGATTCTACGACACATATAACATTACGTATTCTTGTGGAATCAGAACATATCACACAAGGATTATATTCAGTTAAATTATAACAAACAGTACAATTTTTTACTGCAAGTTTTGCTTCTTTTATAGAATTTAAAAGTTTGTTCACATCATCTTGTAACATTTTTGATACGATATAATAGCTCAAACGTTCAGCCATTTTAGGTCCTATACCAGGAAGTTTTTTTATTACTTCAATCATTTTTTCTATAGTTTTCGGTCTATTCATATAATTCAATTTACATTAATAATCAAATCTTTTTTGCAACTGTTCCAAATACTTTTGCTATTTCTTCTATATGCTTTGGAATTTTTGTTTCGTATGTTTTCTTAAAATCTTTATTTGCATTATAATAATCATCAATACATTGATTTTTTTTCGCATTTGAAAAATTCTGTTTTTTTCGTTCGATTGGAGATAAAATTATATCCTTTTCGAAAATAATTTTTACTGATAAATTCAAATTAGTCTTTTCATAAAAAAGTTTTAAAATTTGTGGTTGAAATTTCATAACACAATCATAATCAAATTGTTTTTTTATTGTTATCTCAATAGATAAATTATTAATAATTCTTACTGAAATTTTGTTCAATGATTGTGCTGTAAGAGGATGTTTTTTTATTATTTCACAAACAATTTTATTCCACATATCTAATGTATTTATAACGTAATTCTCATCTTGCATTGTATTATTTTCAGTATTATGAATTAATAATTGTTTATCAGACAAATTTTTTAAACTAGTATAATTACAATTATCGTTAATATTTTTAATACTCTTTTTCAAATCCATAACTTTATCCATAAGTTCTTCAACATTATAATACGGTTCTGCCATTTTAATTAAATGAGTTTCAAGCACTATTTTAGGCTGATCATAACAACGCATTTCTGCAAGAGCTTTTGATAAAAGATTATTCATACGTATATGATTGTCAACTGTAAACAATTTTTTATGAGCATCAAGATCTTTTTTCTCTTCAAAAGAAGATTCTAATAATACTGGATTTATTGAATAAATTAAAACCTGTCTTAAATAGTCTCTTAAATCTTTTACAAATTGTAATAAATCATATCCCTGTTCATGAATTTCTTTAACAATTTTAAAAATACCCTCAATATTTCTTTTTGCTATATTGTTTATGATAGAAACTATAATATCTTTTGGAATAAATCCAATTAACCATTTTAAATACTTTCCTGAAACTTTCTTATTATTTGAAGTCATTGCTTGATCTAATAAATTTAAAGCATCTCTCATTGATCCATCAGAATATGTTATAATTATATTCAAAGCTTCATCATCAATTTCAAATCCTTCTTTTTTCACTATTTTTTTTATCGCTTCAACCATTTCTTTCCTAGATATGAATCTAAATATATGTTTTTGACATCTAGAAAGAACAGTAACAGGAATTTTATGTTGTTCAGTCGTAACTAAAATAAAAACTACATGATAAGGTGGTTCTTCAAACGTTTTAAGTAGCGCATTGAAAGCTTGTGTAGTTATTTGATGTGATTCATCTATAATATATATTTTGTATTTTGAACTAACACTTGAAAATTTAACATTTTCAATTAAAGATCTCATTTCATCTATACCATTATTTGATGCTCCATCAATTTCCAAGACATCTATACTCATACTTTTCGAAATTTCTATGCAATTCTTACATATTCCACATGATATGATTGTATGCTCACTTTTACAGTTCAACGCTTTAGAAAAAATTCTTGCCATTGTTGTTTTTCCGCAACCTCTAGGACCACTAAACAAATAAGCAGGTGAAATACGCTCATAAATAATAGCATTTTTAAGAATTTTTGAAATATGTTCTTGTCCTACAATTTCATTAAAATTCTGTGGCCTAAATTTTCTTGATAAACTAATATATGACATTAAATATAAATCCTTTTTTCAACTCTGACATTATCATTTTAATTGTTAAATTTCTCTATTTATAGTGAAATTATAAATAACATTTTTAATACTTATATACCAATTATGAGTTTAGCAAATATATAAATTTTATTACAATTATTGATATTCTATAATTTAGTGAATAACATTAGTAAAACAAGTATTATATAAATACCTTAAATATATACAAAAAATAAAATTATTGATACGATATGTAGGTGTATGTTCTTAAATTTCTTTTTTATTTTGCAAAAATATGATATGGG
The DNA here is from genome assembly GCA_031273925.1 of Endomicrobium sp. Taxonomy (GTDB): domain Bacteria; phylum Elusimicrobiota; class Endomicrobiia; order Endomicrobiales; family Endomicrobiaceae; genus Endomicrobiellum. Next base: position 50,694 of record JAISQW010000005.1, read on the forward strand.
GTCATAGTTAAATGGAAGAATATATTGTTCGCAACAATAGGATGTGGGTTCGATTCCCACTGGCTCCATTTCAAATATTATATTTAATTAAATATTAATGTTTATTAAAAACGTCCCTATTCGAAAAACAATAAATGAAGCTATCCATGCAAGAGTTGTATACCCTAAAACAAGTAAAATAAGCAACTTGTAAGAACCTGTTTCCTTTAAAAAAATATAAACAGAAGCAATACATGGAGTATATATTAAACAAAAAACAAGAAACGTTATTCCTTTAAGTAATGACCAATTTCTATCAAAAGCAATTTTTTCTCTCAAAGATTGTCCATTTTCAGTATTTTCAATAGCATAAATAGTTGCAAAAGTACTTATAATCACCTCTTTTGCTGCAAACCCTGCCATTAAAGCAATAATCTTTCCACTATCCATTCCTATTGGTTTAAATAAAGGTTCTAAAAATTTTGCAGTTTTACCAGCAAAACTATATTCTAATTGAAAAATTTTTTGTTCATTATAGGTTAAAATTTTACTTACAGGAGCCTTTGGATATGTAAATAATACCCATACTAAAACTGATACTAAAGTTGTTATAACAATAACCTTACGAATATACAACCACCCTCTTTCCCACGTTTTATAGAGCAATTCTTTAATACCAGGAAAATGATAAATTGGAAGTTCCATAACAAGAGGAGTAGTTGGCCCTTTGAAAATTGTTGAACTTAAGAGTTTTGCGACACTTAAAGCAATACTAATACTTAAAATGTACATAAAAAACATTACATATGCCTGATATTTATCAGGTAAAAAAGCTCCTGTAATTAATGCAAACACAGGCAGTTTTGCTCCACATATCATAAATGGTACTACAAACATGGTTATTAATCTATCTCGTTTTGAATCCAATATCCTCGTAGCAAGTATACCAGGAACCGCACATCCGTTAGTTGAAAGCATAAAAGGTAAAAATGATTTTCCGTGAAGTCCAAATTTATTCATAATCTTATCTGTAACAAAAACAGCTCTCATCATATAACCAGAATTTTCAAAAAATGCTATAGCAAAAAACATAAACAAGACAAGTGGAAAAAACTCCAATACACCACCTATACCACTGATTATTCCATTAACAACTAAAGACTGTATATATCCATGAGGTATAAGTGTAATTATCTTTTTATCTATAGATTTAAAAAATAATCCTAATAATTTTATTATTGGTTTAGAAAAAGTAAATGAAAATTTAAAAATTGTAAAAATTACTGAAGCAAAAATTAAAATTCCAAGATATTTATTAAGTACAAAACTATCTATAATTTCTGTTATATTTATTTTTTTTGCTCCCATTGTGTTACTTTTAAAAATCTTTTTTATTACATTTTTAGCAAAATTATACCGTTTATTAACTATTTCAATTTCAATCTTTTCTCCAATACATTTTTCAATGTATTGTTTACTCTTTTGAATTTGCATTAAAATATCATTTTTATTATATATATCAGAAATAAGTTCTAATGCCATAGAATCGTTTTCTAAAAGTTTTAATGCTATCCAATTTTGTGGAAATTTCATTAGTTTTTCATTTTTTAATATAAGAAAATTTATTTTAAAAATTTCATCATTTATAATATTTCCAAAATTAACTTTTCTTGCTGCTTCATAATTATTAAATTCCTTATTTTTAATGATTGATACTATAGAGTTCAGAATATTATTAATTCCTATAGCTTTATTCGCAATTGTACTAAGTACTTTAACATTTAAATATTTTGACATAATATTTTTGTCTATAATTTTACCTTGAGAATTTAAGATGTCATACATATTTAAAATTATTATAATTGGCACGTTAAGTTCAGCGAGTTGTGTAAATAAATATAAACCACGTTCAAGATTTATAGCATTAATAACATTAATCATAACATCATATTTTTCTTTGAGAATAAAATTTCTTGTAATTACTTCATCTTCAGAATATGCAGAAAAACTATATATTCCAGGCAAATCAACAAAGTTTATATTATATCCCTCATACTGCCTCATACACTCTTTTTTTTCTACAGTTACACCTGGATAGTTAGCAATTGTTTGCTTATCAAAAGTTAAATTATTAAAAATTGTTGATTTCCCAGTGTTTGGATTACCAATAAGTACAGCTTTAATATTTTTATTTATGGTATCATTACTCAATAATATTTTTGATGCAATTTTGTTGTTTAAAGCAATTTTTGTTCCTTTTATTACAATTATCACATTTCCATTATATCCCGTATTCTTAATAATTCTTAATTTTTCTCCATGTATAAATCCCATTTCAAGTAATTTATATTTAAGATTTCCACAGCAATGTATTGCAACAAATCTATAAATTCCAGGACATGCATTATTTAACACAATTGTATCAATAGTACATTTCAAACAATTATTAAATTTTTGGCTGTCAATTTTATTTTTATGTCTTTTATGTTGATGACAACATTTCAAAATACGTTTTATAGTTTCAATTCTTCGCATAGTTGTTATATCCCTTATTTAATTATATTGTAAATTTTTTTATAATTTATAAATATAAGCTAAATTGACGAATAAAATAATACTCTAAAGTTTTAAATATATTCACATTTTTTATATAAAAAGCATTTTAATAACAACATACAGTAAAGATATTCACAGTAAAACATCATTAAAATAACGTCATTTGTATTTTATTTGTTAGGTCTATATATGATTTTACTATTTTAATTTATAAAATCAATATAGTATCTTAATGACATTATAGTAAATTAATTTAGTTGAATATAAAAAACATCATTATGTATCGTTTTAAACGAAAAAATTAATTTTTTTAAAAATAATCAATAACCTTACAAATTAATTATTTTATTCTTTTCATAGTTTTATATTGTTATATAGTATAAAATTTAGATATAGTATCTTTATAATTTTTCTTGATATGTTATTTATATTTTTTATTTAATTTTTTTATTATGCAATAATTTTATTTATGAATATAAAAAAAATTGTTATACCAAAAAAATATCAATCAATAATAAATAAAATTTCTGTTACAGCAAAAGAAAATAATTTAGATGTTTACGCTGTTGGTGGTTTCGTAAGAGATTTATTTATAAATAGAAATCCAAAAGATTTGGATATAATGGTTCATTCAAGAAAACATATTATTAATAATAATTTTGTTGGAATAAATTTTTCAAAAATGATTTTGAAAAAATACAACCTTAAAAAATTAGTCATTTTTGAAAAGTTTGGAACAGCAAAATTACTTATAGATGGAGAGGAGGTAGAATTTGTTATTCCAAGAAAAGAATATTATAAATCAAATTATAGAAAACCACATGTGAAAATAACATCTATAAGACAAGATGCTTTTAGAAGAGATTTTACTGTAAATGCTTTATTTTTAAGACTTAGTGATATGAAAATTTTCGATTTCACTTTGTGTGGATTAAAAGATATCAAAAATAAAATTATAAGAGTTACTGATATTCAAAGTGCGAAAACAATTTTTAAACAAGATCCTTTAAGAATATTGCGTGCTATCCGTCAGAGTTTACAATTAAACTTTAATATTGAACATAACACGTATAATGCAATTAAAACTTCAGTCAAACATATAAAAATTGTATCGTATGAGCGTATAAGAGATGAATTAAACAAAATACTAGTAGAAAAAAAACCTTCAAAAGCTTTTATGGTAATGTACAAAATTAATTTATTATCTGAAATTTTTCCTGAAATTTTTAAGAATCATTTGAAATATCATAATGAGAAAATTATAAAATATGCCTTACAAATTTTAGATAAAATAAAGAATAATATTTTTTTAAGAATATCATTTTTACTACATAATGTATGTAACAAATACATTATGTATAAAAAAAAGGATAATGACATTTTTTCTTATTGTAATTATTTTATTAAAAACATTAAAGAAATCGAATATACATTAAAAAAACTTAAATATTCAAAAAAAACGACTAAAAAAATAATATCAATTGTAAAAAATAATATATATACAAAATTTTATTTCACTGATTGGACAGATAGTTCAGTTCGAAAATTTGCGAATAAATGCGGTAATGAACTAAATCTAGTTATGGAATTTTCGATTTCAATGTCTCTTTATTTTAAAAACAATAAAAAACTTATTGAAGAATTAAATAATAGAATTAAAGATTTAAAATCAAAAAATACACTTTACTTAAAACAAGATTTATTTTCAGGATATGAACTTATGGAAATATTTAATAGAGCTCCAGGAAAATGGATAAAAATACAAAAAACCAAAATAAAAAAAATGCAAATCGCAAAACCATTTCTTACAAAAGATGAAGCAATTAGAGCGCTATGTAATATGGATAATTACTAGATTCCTCAAATATATACACTTACAGATGAATATTTATTTTCCCATACTTCAACTTTATATATTTTTATATGTTCAAGCGTTATATTTTTTTTAAGTTGTTCAAAAATAAATGAAGCGATATTTTCAACAGTTGGATTAATCTTATCAAAAGGTTTAGTTTCATTTAAAAATTTATGGTCAAAACAAGTTATAATTTTATACATATGTTTTTTTGCATCTGAAAAATCTATAAGCATACCTACGTTATCAAGTTTTGTTCCTAAAAAACTTAACTTTACTTTCCAATTATGTCCATGTAAACTTTCACATTTACCTTTATAATTTTTTAAACAATGTGCTGCAGAAAAATAACCAACAACTGATAATTTATAGTTCATATTTACTCCGCGTCTATATTTATTTTTTTTACATCATATATTTTTCTTTTAAAAAATTGATTGCCTAATTTTTTAAATTTTGCTGGATTATCACTTACATAAAATTTAAAAAAAACTTTATCTCTATTTTTTGCAAACATTTTTTCTTTATTTAAAACATTTAAAACTTCTTTCACAACAAATTTTGAAGAATCTATGAGTACAACATCATTTTTTACATTTTTTTTTAAAATTTTTTTTAAAAGTTGATAATGAGTGCATCCCAAAATTAAAGTATCTATATTTTTATTTAAAAGAGGTTTTAAATATTTTTTTATTATAATATTCGTAATTTCATTTTCAGTCCATCCTTCCTCTATAAGAGAGACAAATAATGGACAAGCTTGTTGATATACGTTATACCGCGAAATTTTGTTTAATTCATTGATATAAGATTTACTATTTACAGTACCTTCTGTACCTATTACACCTATTCTATTTTTCTTTGAAGCTGACATAGCAGCCATTGAGGTAGATTTTATTACACCAACTATAGGGATTTTAAAAGTTTTCTGTAAAATAGATAAAGCAAAAGATGAAGCAGTATTACATGCTACTACAATAAGTTTTACATCCTTTTTTATTAAGAATAATGTGATTTTCTTTGAAAGTTCAATTATCATATTTTTTGATTTAGATCCATATGGCAAATGCGCAGTATCACCGAAATAGATAAAATTTTCTTTAGGAAGAATTTTATTTATTTCTGACATAACTGTAAGTCCACCAACACCTGAATCAAAAACACCTATAGGATTATTATTTTTAATCATTTTTTTCTTCTTTTGATTTATTTGCATAATATTTAACTACCCCTTCATATATAGAGTCAGCTACAGCAGCACGAAATTTTTTTAAGCCAAGCTTAGCCTCTTCACTATAGTTACTTAAAAAAGCACTTTCTACAAGTACAGCTGGCATTCTTGCACCTTTAAGTACAAAAAAACTTGCCTGTTTCACACCTCTTTTTTGTATTTTTACTCTATTCATCGTTTCTGCTAATATAAAACCACTTAATTCTGATGATTCATTAATATATTCATTTATAATCATCGAAGATAATAATTTTTCAAGCGGGACAACGCGTTTTTTAAGTCTACTTTCTAATTTTAGTACAGAATTTTCAAGTATCGCAGTTGCTTCTGCCTCATGGTCAGTTGCATTTTCAGATAAATAATATATTTCAAATCCACCTGCATCTCTATTTATTGTAGCATTGCAATGTACAGATATAAATAAATCAGCATTATACTTATTTGCTATGTTAGTTCTTTCAGCAAGAGGTATAAATATATCATCATCTCTTGTCAAAATTACCTTATAATCATTATTATTATCGAAAATTGATTTTAAATCATGTATTATTTTTAGATTAATATCTTTTTCTTTCGTACCATTTGGACCTATAGCACCAGGGTCATCTCCACCGTGACCTGCATCAAGAACTATAATTTTCTGGCACATACTGTTTTTTTTAATACTTTTATCTATGTTATTTGTTGTGAAGTCTTCAGTTTTTATATTTTCAATATTTTCACACATTTTACCATTATCATAATTAATACAGTTATTATTGTTTCCAATAATATCTTCAACTTTATCATTTGCTTGTAAATTTTGATATTCTTTAAACAAAGTTGAATTAGAGCAAGGCATAAAAATATCTATCAAAATTCCGTAAGGACTTGAAATCATTGAAGTTTTAATAATTTTATTTACATGTTCAAAATTAATTTTTATTAATGCAAAGTTCTTATTAGGAAAACACTGAATATTTTTAACAGTTCCATTATTTACATTTATAAAATCTTCCTGTATTTTACCTCCAAGAATTTTTAATACAAAAAATTCTTGTGATTCTGAAATAGTATATGGCAATGTGTCTTCTAATTGCACAATAATTTGTACATTTTGAGATTTTGTAAAATATCTTACAGCCGATATGTTAACATCATGTGTTATGTTTAATGTTAAAGTTAAAGGATTCCAATTGATATTAGATTCAGTAATTTCTGCAAATTCAGGTAACAAAATAACTTCTATAGGTATATAAATGTCATTATTTATTGATATTATCGGTGAAGAGATTAATTTATTTTTTTTATCAAAAATAATTACATTATCATCCATTTTAATATAAATTTCTTTATTATTAAAATTTATCATAGTATATAACTCTGTACTACACTTAAAAGTAGCATTGTAAACTTTAACAATCTCTTTTAAAGAAAAATATTCTGTCATATGTTCTGATATTTTATATTTATTCACGTGTTTAAAAATTTCACCATCAATTATTACATTGATGGGTTGATGTGAAAGTTCCATAATATTAGCATATGAAAAAGAAGATACTATCACTAATAACGAAAAAATTAAACACAATATATTTTTTATCATATTTATAAAGAAATAGATTTGATTGCTTCAATAAAATTTTTTGATGAAAAAACATAATTTCCACTAACTAGTACATCTGCTCCAGCACTTGTACAAATTTTAGCTGTTTGAAAATCTATTCCTCCATCAATTTCTATAAGGCAATGATATTTATTTTTATCAATAATTTTTTTTATATTTTCTATTTTAGAAATTATACTTTTCATAAAATTCTGGCCAGAAAACCCAGGATTAACAGACATAATTAAAATTATATCAATATATGGTAAAAATTTTTCTATTGTTGAAATTGATGTTTCAGGGTTTATTGATATACCGACTTTAGTTCTTGACAATTTTATATTTTTAATAAGTTTTTTTTTATCATATTTAATTTCAGAATGAAAAGTTATTAAATCAGCACCTGCTCTTTGAAAATCTTTCCAATATTTTTCAGGGTTGGTTACCATAAGGTGTATATCAAAGAATAATTTTGTAAATTTTCTTAGCGATTTTACAACAGAACTTCCTAAAGCAATATTTGGAACAAAATGACCATCCATTATATCAAAATGAATCCAACAACCAAAATTAATTTCTTCCAACATTTTTATATAATTTCCCAAAACAGCAAAATTGGCAGACAAAATAGATATAGCAATAATATTTCTTTTTTTCATTTTCAATTCGATTTTATGGTTTCGACAGCAACATCAAAATTTACTAATTTTGTTTCAGTTATATCAGTATCAGGTTCTGGATATTGATTTACAATAGTATTTGTTTCAATATTTTTATTTTCTTCTTCATTTAAATTGAAATTAATACCATACTTTAATGCCCAAATTTTTGCTTCTTTAAGATTTTTGTTTACAAAATTTGGCATTAAAATTATTGGTTCATCAGGTATGCCATTAGAAACAGTAATATCTATAGTTGAACCTTTATTTATTTTTGATCCAGTCATAATACTTTGTGCAATAATTAATCCTTTTTTTGTGTTAAGTGAAAATTTTTTAAAAACTGACCCCATAACTAAAAATGAACGCTTCAAAATAACATCTACATTTTGTAAGGTTTGACCAATCAGATTTGGGACATAAACCATATCACTATTATTATTCATTATTATTTTAATAATTCTACCTTCTCTAATTAACATACCAGCACGTGGATTTTGCTGTAAAATAATTCCTGATTGTATATTTTGATTTAATTCTTCATATTCTTTTCTTAAACCTAATTTTTTTATTGAAATTATATCTAAAGCTTCATATAAATTTTTACCTATAATGTTTGGTGTTACAACCTCTTTTTTATTATGTACTAAAACTTTCATAATATTGTTAAAAGCAACATAAGTCGCAAAAAAAATAATCAATATCCCTATAAATAATTTTATTAGATTTTTAAACATTTATAATAACTATACACACAGTTTCAATATTACTTTCATATTTATGACTAAATAAATTCTTTTTAAAATGATATTAAATCTCTAAATTTCCTCATTTTATAAATTATAATATCCATTTTATTTATATTTTAACATAAAATTCATTTGTATACTCTATAATATTTATTTGAATGTATCTTTGTTTTTTTTAAATCTATTTAATCACATTAAATTAAAATATAATTTCTTAAATAAATCTTCGTTAAAAATCAATTAATCAATAACAAGTTTTATATTTTCATTATAAAAAACAACTTTTAAGTAAACATATTTTCTTATATTATATCATAGCAACAACATTTATATAGACAAAACATATATAATATAAAATACTCTAAACTATCTTTTATTCGTATCAATTTTATATCTATATAAAATTAAAGTTATAATTAAAAACAACTATAAGAAATCTACGACTTTTTCTATAGTTTAAATTATACATGAATTTATTAAAAAAATATCATATTAATATTTTTTATGCAATTTACATATATAAATTAGATAGCCAATATTATAAAAATTTGCGTTAAGTAAAAATTGTACTAAAACTTGATTTTTTTAAAAAACTAAGTAATAATATAATAGTTGTCTAAATTCCGACGTAGCTCAATGGTAGAGCAATCGGCTGTTAACCGGTTTGTTGCTGGTTCGAGTCCAGCCGTCGGAGTATCTAAAAACTTTTGAATATTGGAGATTGAGAAAGAGATGCACACAAAGTTTTTAAAAGAAGCTTTAACTTTTGATGATGTTATGTTAATTCCAAAATATTCAAAGGTATTGCCCAAAGATGTTGTATTAAATACAAATCTCACAAAAAAAATTAAATTAAATATTCCTCTTATGAGTGCTGGTATGGATACTGTAACGGAATCTAACATGGCTATTGCCATTGCTAGAGAAGGTGGTATAGGTATAATACATAAAAATATGTCTATAAAAATGCAAACTTCTGAAGTCAATCGCGTTAAGAGAAGTGATCACTGTATTATATACGATCCATTTACATTAAAAAAAAATAGTACTCTTGGAGAAGTTAAAGCTCTTGTACAAAAATATGGTATTTCTGGAGTTCCAATTACTTCTGATAATGGAAAACTTATTGGCATAATTACTAATAGAGATATGCGTTTTGAAAAAAATAATAATAAAAGAGTCATTGATATAATGACAAAAAATAATCTTATTACGGCTAAAACTGACATTTCTATAAATGATGCAAAACAAATATTACAAAAACAAAAAATAGAAAAACTACCATTAGTTGACGAAAATTTTATTTTGAAAGGACTCATTACAATTAAAGATATAGAAAAAGCGATTTGTTATCCAAATTCATCAAAAGATAAAAATGGTAGACTTATTGTTGGTGCCGCTATAGGAATTACTGATGATATGTTTGATAGAGCAAAGGCTTTACTCATGGCTGAAGTAGATGTTTTGGTTTTAGATACAGCTCATGGACATAGTCATGGAGTTATTAGTGCCATGGGAAGGCTAAAAAAAATGTTTCCTCATGCTCAAATAATTGTTGGAAATATTGCTACAGCCGAAGCAACAGAAGCTCTTGCCAAAGCTGGTGCAGACTCAATTAAGGTAGGAATAGGTCCAGGAGCTATATGTACAACAAGAATTGTAACGGGTGTTGGTATCCCTCAAATTACAGCAATTTATGATTGTGCAAGAATTGGTATAAAGTACAATATTCCTATAATAGGAGATGGTGGAATTAAGTATTCTGGAGATATTTCAAAAGCAATTGCTGCTGGTGCAAATGTGTGTATGATAGGTTCTCTGTTTGCTGGAACAAGAGAAAGTCCTGGAGAAAATATAATTTTTAGCGGACGTACGTTTAAAACCTATAGAGGAATGGGATCTTCTTCCGCAATGGCAAAAGGAAGCAGTGACAGGTATTTTCAAAAAAAAACACAAAAATTAGTAGCAGAAGGCGTAGAAGGACGTGTTCCATATAGAGGAATAACTAGTGATGTAGTTTATCAATTAATGGGAGGATTGAAATCAGCAATGGGATATTGTGGGGTTAAAACCATTAAAGAACTCATAAAAAAAGGACAATTTGTAAAAATAACAAACGCAGGACTCATAGAAAGTCATCCCCATAACATTTTTATAACAAAGGAAGAAGACAATTATTCATACAAAAGATAGCTTAGTCAAGCACTAATTATTTAAAAATTACAACTTATTTATAAATAAATTTATATTACAAATAATATAATATCAACGTTTTGCAAATTGGAAACGTTTTCTTGCTTTTGGTCTACCTGGTTTTTTCCTTTCTACCATTCTAGAATCTCTTCTTAATAAATTTGCACTTTTTAATATTGCTTTTGAAGTTTCATCAAATTTTATAATAACCTTTGATAAACAATGACTTATAGCTCCTGCTTGACCACTTATACCACCACCATTAATATTAATGTAAAAATCATAATTCTTTGCATTCTTACACATACATACAGGTTTTAATGCTATTTGCTTCTGTCTTTCTAACCCATGAAAATATTCATCTATGCTTTTATTGTTAATTATAACTTTACCGTTACCACTTGAAATCTTTATTCTAGCGACAGCAGTTTTTCTTCGTCCTACATCTAAATAATTGTTAATAGTCATTTGGTTACTAACCTTTTTATTTTATCATGATTAATTACACATCACTTGTGCATGATGTATATGCTGATTATCTTTAAATATTTTTAATCGTTTAATTTGTCTACTAGCAAGTCTATTCTTTGGGAGCATTCCTTTAACCGCTTTAAATAATATTTTTGTTGGATTCTTTTCCATCATAACAGATAAAGGTGTTAATTTTACTCCACCTGGATGTCCAGAATGAGAAAAATAAACTTTTTGAGAAATTTTTTTACCAGTAAAAATAACTTTACTCATATTTATAACAATCACAAAATCACCACAATCTATGTGATTAGTGTAAAAAACTTTATTTTTACCTCTCAAAAAAATCACTACTTCGACAGCAAGTCTACCCAAAATTCTACCTTTTGCATCTATTAAATGCCATTTTCTTTCAATCATATCACGCTTTGGCAAATACGTTCTCATATCTAAAATTCACCTCACATTAATAAACCATATTTACATAAAATTTACTAAACTATTATATAATATATTTTATGTTTAACACACATCCTTTTTTTATAGCACACTATTCAACATTGCCAACAACGTATTACTATACTAAAAATAATATCAAAAGTCTAACAAGATTTATAAAAACACATATAATTTTTATATTTTTCTCTTTTTTGTTACTTCATATACGATAATAGCAGATGCAGATGATACATTTAAAGACGAAACTTGATTAATAGTATTATTAGTATACTGTGGAATTGATATTAAAAAATCACATTTTTTTTTTGTTAAATTATGAAGCCCAAATCCTTCATTCCCCATTATTATTGCAAGTGGAAAAGTTAAATTTGTTTTTTCTAATAATAGTTCGCCTTTTTCAGTTGTACCAACTATTAAAAAACCATTTTCTATTAATAGATCTATTGATAGATTAATATTGGAAACTCTCGATATTGAAATATGATCAACAGCTCCCGCTGAAACTTTTGATACAGTCATATTTACATTAACTGCTCTTCTTTTAGGAATTATAATACCATCAACACCAAAAAAAACACAATTTCTTATAATTGCTCCTAAATTATGCGGATCTTTTACACTATCTAATAGTACAATAAATGGATTAATAGATTTTTTTGATTTTTTTATTAAATCAAAAAGTCCAATATATTCTATTGGTGAAACATCAGCAGCTATTCCTTGTGAAAAATCAGAAATTTTTTTGATTTTCTTTAATGGAACTCTATATATTGTTATTCCTTTTTGTTTGGCTAAACAAATAATTTCAGAAATTGTTGACCCTGTAGCTGTTTTAGAAACTATTAATTTATTTACTGTACGTTTACCGGCTTTAAGAAGTTCTAAAACTGGCAAACGACCGCAAACAATACATTCTGAAAGTTTTTTTAATGAAAGTTTTTTTAATGATTTTTTATTAAAGTACATTATTATTTTTTTTAATTTTCATTGATTATTACAAAGGAGCCATCTTTATTATCAAATATTTTATATCCCATTTTACGTATAAGCATTCTTAATCTATCTGATTCCAGCCAATCTTTCTGTTTTCTCGCTCTTACTCTAGCCTTTAAAAGATTATCTAAATTTTTTTCAGATTTTTCATATATTCTTGGCAACAAAAAGCCCAAAGATAATCCAAAAAAATCCTCAAAGAGCTTTCTGATTTGGGCAAGTCTTATTACATTTGTAGTAGAAAAAACTTTACTTAATACCATATTTTTCAATTTATGAAAATACGCTAACGCTACTACTGAATTAAAATCATTATCAAGAGCTTCTAAAAAATTTGCATTTAGTTCCAATAAATCTCCATCAACTACTTTTTTAGTAGTAACTTTTTTTGTATATGAAGCAAGTTTTAAATAAGCATAATCTATATCTTGTAAGGCATTTTTTGCAGATTCAAGTTCTTTAATAGAAAATTCTAGCGGAACAGAATAATGCTGTGTTAAAAGATAATAACGTACTACACGTGGACTGTATTTCTTAAAAATTGATTCCAATGTAAAAAAATTATTTAAAGATTTTGACATTTTTTTTTTATTAATAGTAACGAATCCATTATGGATCCAATATTTAACAAATTGTTTACCAGTCATTGCTTCACTTTGAGCAATTTCATTTTCATGATGTGGAAAAATTAAATCTTGACCACCACCATGTATATCTATGATATCACCAAGTAATTTTAAAGACATTACTGAACATTCAATATGCCAACCTGGACGACCTCTTTTATTCCATGGATTTGTCCATGTAACTTCTTGAGGTTCATTTTCATTTGTTTTTTTCCACAAAACAAAATCAAAAATTGATTTTTTGTCGTTACCAACAAGCATTCTTGTGCCAGTTCTTAAATCATTCAATTTCTTTTTAGAGAGTCTGCAATAATTTTGAATTTTTTCAACTGAAAAATAAACATTTCCATTAGTTTCATAAGCAAAACCTTTATCAATAAGTTTTTTTATAAAATTTATTATATCAGGAATCATTTGTGTGACACGAGGATATATTTCAGCCTTTAAAATATTTAACTTTTCAATTTTATCAAAAAAATCATCTATATAAAATTGTGCAAATTTTAATGGACTTATTTTTTTTTGCATTGCCCTTTCTATGATTTTATCATCAACATCTGTAAAATTTTGCACATGTTTTACTTTGTAACCTCTCTTTAAGAGATGTCTTTTTATAATATCAAATGCAACATATGCTCTCGCATGTCCTAAATGCATATCATCGTATGGAGTTAAACCACAAACATACATGGATACATGATTTTTTCTTTGCGATTTAAAAATTTCTTTTTTACCAGATATTGAGTTATAAATTTTTATCATTTTTATAATATTCTTTATGAACAAATATAATACACATTACATCTTAAAATATAAAACACCACAAACTTTATTTTTCAAAGTTAATGAATACAATAAATTTGTACCCATTATTAAAACATGTTATTTTTTATTTATCAAAGCTACTACCATTGCAATAATACCTTTTTTTTGCCCAATAAATCCTATTTTTTCATTTGTAGTCGCTTTTATACCTATTCTTTCCTCACTCAATTTAATTACTTTTGAAATATTTCTTTTTATTTTATCAACAAAATGATAAATCTTAGGAATTTCAGCTATTATTGTAATATCAACATTATTAACAATAAAATTCTTGTTTATTAATTCTTTATAAACAATTTGCAATAGAGAAATACTCGAAATATTTTTATATTTATCGTTGGTATTTGGGAAAAAATGTCCTATATCGTTCAATCCAGCTGCGCCAAGTAAACTATCCATTAATGCATGTATAAGGACATCTGCATCACTGTGTCCAGCAAGTCCAGTAAAACCTTTTATTTTTACACCTCCTAATATAAGATTTTTCCCTTTTTTAAATTTATGAATATCATATCCAAAACCAACATACATAATGTTTATTCACCATCGCATTTTTCTTGATTTATTTATATCATATCATCAAGGTATTTTTTACAATAAAACAAATATTAACATAAACATATAAAAACTACTGCTTTAATATTTTAATAGTTTTTCAGCTAATAAAAAATCTTGTTTAGTTGTTATTTTAAAATTTGGGAATCTTGTTTCAACTGTAGAAATTTTAATTTTTAAATTTTCTACAAGTTGAGCATCGTCACTACTATTTATTGATCTTTTCATAAAATAAGCTTTTTTAAGAATTTTTAAGTCAAAAATTTGTGGTGTTTGGGCACCTCTTAAAAAAAATCTGTTCAAAGTTTTTAATATTTGTCCATTATTTGATACTAATTTAATAGTATCTTTTATTTTTTCAACAGCGATAACTGCTTTTGTTTTAGTTACTTTTTTTAAAATTGACAATATATCAATTTTAGCTATAAGTGGTCTTGCTGCATCATGTATAGCTACAAACTCAATATCATTATTAATAACCTCAAGTCCACTTTTTACAGAATTATATCTTTCCTTTCCACCTGCTACACACTCAAACTTATTTCCGTACTTAGAAATTAAAAATTTAATCATATGAAATGGTGCAACGACTACTATTTGTTTGAATATTTTTATTGAAGCAAAAGTGTCTACACTCCATAAAAACATAGGTTTTTTATTAAGACTCAAAAATTGTTTTGGAATTTTACTTCCAAATCTTCTACCAAATCCTGATGCTACTATTATTACAGCACATTTCATTATTGATTCCATTTTTTATTCTAAATTTGTATTATCATTATACATTTACTTTTTATAGAATCCTACAACAAACTCAATAAATAATCAAATTTATATTCTTTATGTTGATAAAAATAAATAACTTTGATAGGATAGCATCGATATCATCGATATCATGTTATTTTATGGCATATAAATAATATGTAATATTAAAAATTATGATAAATATATTATCGTGTTTTAAATTACACACCGTTTTTATAACCTGTTTTTACATTGTTTTATCTACAATAACAAGTATTCATATATTACTAAATAAAGATGATATTAAAGGTTCTATCGGATGGATAGGTCTTGTCTATTTTTCTCCTTTTGTAGGCACATTATTGTATATTTTTTTTGGAATTAATAGAGTACAGAGAAAAGGTATTAGATTAAGAATAAATACAAATTTATCTAAAAGAAATTTAGATAAAAAAAATGAAGCTTTTAAAAATTTATCCAAAAAATACAAACAATTTATAATTTTTGGATATAATGTATTTCCTCAAAACTTTATTGCTGGAAATTTTGTAGAAGTTTTACAAAACGGAACAGAAGCTTATCCTGAAATGATAAAAACTATTCAAGAAGCAAAAAAGGAAATTTTAATTTCAAGTTATATATTTAATTATGATAATGAAACAAAAAAATTTATAGAAGCTTTTAAAATTGCTGTTAAAAATAAAGTTAAAATAAAAATTTTAATCGATGGCATAGGCACTTTAAATTTCTTTAAACGTTCTATAGAAAAAGAACTTGCGAAAATTAAAAATTTAGAATATGCTGTATTTTTACCTCCACAAATTCCACTAACACTCCCATTTGTAAATTTGAGAAATCACAGAAAAATTATAATAGTCGACAGACTTATAGCATTTTTAGGTAGTATGAATCTTTCAGAAAATAATGTTTTAATAAATGATATTAAAAACGGTATTTTAGATATTACTTTTAAAATTAAAGGACCTGTTATAAATCAAATTTTTGATGTGTTTGAATATGATTGGGAATTCGTTACAAAAAAAGAAATACCATTTCTATACAAAGAAAAAATAGTTAATTTTAAAGAAGGAACGATACCTATAAGAATAATTTCGGATGGACCTGATAATAAAAATAGAATAATTGAATTAATTATTCATGGAGCAATTAATATGGCTACAAAAAAAATTCTTATAATAACACCTTATTTCCTACCTGAAAATAATATATTAACAGCTATCAAAATTGCTGCTATGAGAAATATAAACGTTGAAATAATGATTCCTGATAGAAGTGATTTTAGATTTATAGATATAGCAAGTGCACCAAATTTTTTAAAATTAATTAATTCTGGAGTGAAAATTTATCGTATATCTCGTCCTTTTGACCATAGTAAAATTTTAATAATTGACAACGAATGGATTTTTGTAGGTTCAGCAAACTGGGATGCAAGAAGTTTTAAACTTAATTTTGAATCTAATATGGAAATTTTTAGTAATAGTTTGGCCAAAAAACTTACAACTATTGCAGAATTAAAAAAGAAAAAAGCAAAACTCATCACAGCTTATGAGTGTGAAAATATTTCTATATTAAAAAAAATTAGAAATAATGCATACCGTTTATTTACACCTTATGCTTAAATGATGATTTTTTTAAAAAAAATACAAAAAGTTAAAAAAGTAATAAAAAAAGAGGTTTACTAAAATTAAAAAAAGTTATATTGGTGCTTTTAGTTGGTCAATGTCTAGATATAGTAAATTTTTAATCTGTAAAAGAAAGTATTTTTACGATTATTATTTAAAATTTGATGAAGAAATAGCACAAAAAAAAATCAAATTTTTAAAAAATCTGACATCTAAACCATTAGAAATTGGTAACATTGTCCACGATATAATAAAAAATATACTTAGAAGATATAAGATAAACATAAATCCTATAAATAAAGACAAATTCTTAAAGTATTCTTTTGAAATAACAAAAAAATCGTGTAAAAATAAATTCTTCTTTGAACATTATTATAACGGTGAAGTTATCTTAATACACGAAATTTATGAAAAAATAAGTTATATATTAGAAAACTTTCTTAATAGCCCTAGTTTTGCATGGATAAAAGAAGTTGCTATATCTAATAGTAATAAATGGATAATAGAACCAATAAATTGCAAAAGTAAAATAGACGATTATACAATTTTTTGTAAAGTAGATTTTTTATTTCCTATCTCTGATAAAATATATATTATAGACTGGAAAACAGGAAAACCTGATAAAAAACATAACAAACAATTAACAGGATATGCCTTATGGGCAAATTGTTATTTTAACAATAAAGCTGCGAATATTATTCCTATTGTTGTTTATCTTTATCCAAAATATAATGCAAAAAGTATTATATTTGATGAATTTTCAGTAGTAGAATTTAAAAAAACCATCGAAATCGAAACAAATAATATGTACAAATATCTTATAAATATAGAAAAAAATATCCCAAAGTCTAAAAAAGAGTTTCAATTAACAAATAATCGCTTTTTTTGTAAATTTTGTAACTACAAAGAAATTTGTTAAATTAAATTTAATAAATCATAAAAGGAATTTTTTCATGTTCATGTCAATTTTAATCTTTTTATTTGGTGTTATTTTTGGTGTAAGCACGTTTTTTTTTAAATATATATCAATGTTAAAAGATAGTGCCATAAAAACACAAAAAATAAAGGATTTAATAAATGAAGTTGAAAATCAAAAAGAAATGGGGAATAATTTAAAAAAAGAATTTGAAAGTATCGCATCAAAAGTATTAGAAGAAAAAAATATGAAAATTATTAACTTAAATAAAGTTTCTTTAGAAAATATTATATCACCATTTAGAACAAAAATTGACGAATTTAAAACAAAAATTGAGAATTTACAATTATATGAATCTGAAAAAATATCTTTACTTAAAATAGAATTAGAGAAATTAATAAATTTAAATAAACGTATCAGTGAAGAAGCAAACAATCTTACAAATGCTTTAAAAACTAACAATAAATTTCAAGGTATATGGGGAGAAGCAAATCTTGAAAAAATACTTGAACATGCTGGTATGGTTAAAGGGATAAATTATACATCACAAAAAAAATTTAAAAATGACAATAACGAAAACAAAATTCCAGATTACGTAATAAATTTACCTGGTAAAAAACATATTGTAATAGATGTCAAAACTTCACTTTTATCCTATGTAAAATATCATAATTCTAAAACAGAAATCGATAAAAAAAACTATTCAAAAGAACACTCTATAAGTTTAAAAAAACATATAGATGAACTAGTCGAAGTGGATTATACAAACTTATGTAATCTTAATCAACCTGAGTATATTTTAATGTTCGTCCCTATAGAAAATGCTGTCACACTTGCACTTATTAATAAACCAGATTTACTAGCATATGCATTTAAAAAAAATATTGTAATTGTAACACCGTCAACATTTTTGGCTACATTAAAAATTATTGAATATATTTGGCGTCAAGAATATCAAAAAAATAATGTTTATGAAATATCAAAACAAGGTGGAAATCTCTACGATAAATTTGTAAATTTTATACAAACGTTGACTGATGTAGATAAAAAAATATCAGAAGCAAAAGATAAAATACAAATGGCGATAAAAAAACTATCTTCTTCTGAAAAAAAAGGAGATAGTTTAGTGGAAAGAGCACAAAAATTGAAAGAATTGGGATCACCGACAAAAAAAGAAATACCAAAAGAAATACTAAAAATGATGGAATCAGAAATACAAAATGAAAAGTAAAATTAATAATAAAAATAAAGCAATATGTTACAAAAAAGAACTTATGAATAAAGTTGTAACATTACAGAATGAATTTAAAAAAAAAGCAATAGATATTCTTTTCAATAATGATTCATTTAAAAATTATTATGTAAAACTTGTTTTAATGGATAAAAAAAACATTTTTAAAGGTAGTTTATATCTTTACTATAAACCTACAACAAACACTTATTCTATGAAAAGTCAAATGGTAAATAGTAAAATAGATGTTGTTATTAATACAATATGGAATCAGATAAATAATTTTAAAATTTATTCTCAAAAAACAAATATATATGAAGCTTTTGTAGATGGATCATATATTAATGGAGTTACGAGTTATGGTGCAGCAGTTTATCTAGGAGATAAAATAAAAGCTAAAATTAAAGGAACAATTTTAAATTCTTCATTAAGACAATTTGAAGGGGAATTACAATCTGTAATGGAAACATTAAAATGGTGTCATAATAATAATATAAAAAAAATCAGAATAAATTATGATTATTATGGAATAGAAAAATTTGCTACTGGTGAATGGAAAGCTAAAAATCAATTTTCAAAAAAATACGTTAATTTTATTAACAACACAAAAATACAAATTGAATGGAGATATATAAAAAGTCATACAGGAAATATCCAAAATAATATGGCTGATATTTTGGCAAAAATGCAAAAATGAGACTACTAAAACAGTAGTTTTACTATATAAATATTTGACGGAATGCAAATGCTTTTTATATAATAATGCTGTTTTGAAGACAAAAAGTATTACTTTTTTAAACGTTAAATGTTGTCTCCGTAGCTCAATTGGATAGAGCAACTGCCTTCTAAGCAGTAGGTTGCGTGTTCAACTCACGCCGGAGGCGCATATTTACTATATAAAAAATATTTGGTGACTGTAGCTCAATTTGGATAGAGCGTTGGTTTGTGGAACCAATGGTTGCGGGTTCAAATCCCGTCAGTCACCCTTTTTTTTGTTACAATTTAGGTTTTATAGATATAAACCAACCTTCATTCCATGGAGAGATAGGGATTTGAACCCTAGTTACCATTTCTGATAAACAGCCTTTCCAAGACTGCACCATAAACCACTCGGTCATCTCTCCACACATTTTTAAATATAAAAAAATCTGATCTTATAATTCAATATTTTTAATAACACAAGCAATAGCTGCTACTTTATCACCTTTTTCCAAACGTACTAATTTTACACCCTGTGTGTTTCTACCTATTATAGATATACTATTTACTCTAAATCTTATTGTTATACCATTTTGAGTTATTATCATTATCTCTTGATCATCATTTACTTTTTTGATGCCTATAATGTTACCATTTCTCTTTGTCGCTCGCATATTTATAACACCATGTCCAGCTCGCTTCTGTAATCTGTACTTTCCAACTTTTGTTCTTTTACCATAACCATTTTCAGATACAGATACAAAAACATCTTCTGGAAACAAAACTTCCATACCTACAACCTCATCTTCACTACCAAGAAGAATACCTCTTACACCCTTACCACTTCTTCCAATTGAACGTATTTCATTTTCCTTAAACCTTATGGCAATACCATTCTTAGTTGCTATTATAATTTCAGGTTTTTTGTTTATTATTTTTACCTCAGTTAAGACATCACCTTTCCCAAGTCTAATTGCCATTATTCCACATTTTCTTGGATTTACAAATTCTCGAAGTGCAATTTTTTTGACAATTCCTCTTTTAGTACACATAATAAGAAATTCATTTTCAATATCTTTAAAGTCAAATGATTTTATTGCAATTGAAGCAGTAATCTTCTCTTCTATTCCTTGTAATTGTAAAAGATTAGCTATAGCTTTTCCTCTTGACAATCTAGAACCCTCAGGAATCTCATATATTCTAGCTCTATATACTCTCCCAAGAGTTGTAAAAAACAACATATACGCATGAGCATTTGTAATAAATAAATTTTCAACAAAATCTTCATCTCGAGTATTCATTGCTGTTATACCACGTCCACCTCTATTTTGTGCTTTATATGTATCTAGAGGAATACGTTTAATATATCCTGTATGAGACATTGTTACAGCAACTTCCTCTTTTTGTATTAAATCCTCTATATTAAAATCAATTTTTCCTTTTTTTATTTGTGTTTTTCTATTATCACCATACTTTTTTTTAAGTTCAATAATTTCTTCTTTTATATTCATATACATTTTTTTAGGATCTGATAATGTAGAATTAAAATTTGCAATAAGTTTTTTTAGATTACAGTATTCATCATCAATTGCTTTTATTTTTAATTTTGTCAATTGCCTGATTTTCATCTCTAAAATACCTTCGGATTGCAGTTTCGATAAGTGAAATTTACTCATTAAAGTTTTACATGCAATATTTTCATCAATAGAATTTTTAATAACATTAATAATGTTATCAACATTATTAACAGCTATTTTAAAAGCTTTTAATAAATGAAGTCTAGATTCTGCTTTTTGTAATTCAAAATTTATTCTTTTTGTTATAACAACTTTTCTGTGTTCTATATGATGACCTAAAATTTCTTTTATGTTCATTATTTTAGGTTTATTATTCACAAGAGCAAGCATTATAATACCAAAAGAAATTTGCATTTGTGTATGTTTATACAATTGATTTAAAACAATTTGAACATTAAATTCTTTTTTAATTCCAATTACTATCCTTATACCATAACGATCAGATTCGTCTCGTAAATCTGAAATACCGTCAATTTTTTTATCTTTTATTAAATTTGCAATTGACGTTATAAGAGATGCTTTATTTACTTGATAAGGAATTTCAGTTATTATAATTTTTCCATTTTCCATTTCTTCTATATTAATTCTTGCTCTAATTTTTATGGAACCTCTTCCATTTTCCATATAATTTTTTATACCATCTTCACCCAAAATTATGGCTCCTGTAGGAAAATCTGGACCTTTAACAAATTTTATAAGTTCTGAAATCTTAATTTGTGGGTTATCTATTAGTGCTATTAATGCATTACAAACTTCATAAAGATTATGAGTTGGAATATTAGTTGCCATACCAACAGCTATACCAGATGATCCATTAATTAAAAGATTAGGAATTTTCGTAGAAAGTACTGATGGTTCTTTCAAAGAACCATCATAATTTGAGATAAAATTAACAGTATTTTTATCTAAATCAATAAGCATATCATCTGTAATAGCACTCATTCTTACCTCAGTATAACGCATAGCAGCTGCATTATCACCATCTATACTACCAAAATTACCCTGACCATCAATTAATGGATATCTTAGAGAGAAATTTTGTACCATTCTAACCATAGCATTATATACTGCACTATCTCCATGAGGATGATATTTACCAAGAACATCACCGACAACTCTAGCAGATTTCTTGTAAGCACTATTATATTTTAATCCCATTTCTTTCATTGCATAAAGTATTCTTCTATGAACAGGTTTTAACCCATCTCTAACATCCGGTAAAGCTCTTCCAACAATCACACTCATAGCATAATCAATATAAGAAGTCTTCATTTCATCTTCAATATTACGTGGAATTATATTCTCAACAAAATCTTCAGATTTTGTTGATTTTTTTTGTCTACCAAGATTTATATTTTTTAATACCATTATTTACTCCTCTTCTCCTTAACATTTAAATATTAATTTTGATTTTTAAGCTGCCATCATTTCATCTCAATTATTTAGATTGGGTAACGGTAAAATTTGTGACATCTACACATCTAAATTTTTAACATCTAAAGCATGCATTTGTATGAAAATTTTCCTTGGATGAACTTGGTCTCCCATTAATGTCGTAAATATTCTATCAGCTTCAATTGCATCTTCAAGCTTTACTTGCAAAAGTTTTCTATTTTTTACATCCATTGTAGTTTCCCATAATTGTTCTGGATTCATTTCTCCAAGTCCTTTGTATCTTTGAATTACTGTACCTTTTTTACCAATTTCCATTATTTTAAAAATAAGTTCATCTAAAGAATGTAATTCATAAACATTATTTTCATCTTTATCATTTGAAGTTTGAAGTCTATACACTAATTCTTGACATGTCTCATGGTAATACTCGAGAGGTAACCCATCTTTTTCAAGTTGTCTTGCAAGTTTATCTACATGAAGTACTTCATGTAAATCTTCATATTCTAAGTCAACATCACTAATATGTTGTAAATTTTCTTTATTTTTTGTTAATACTTCATCTAAATTGGATAATTTTCTTTGTTTAAAAGCAAATCGATCTCTAAATTCTTTAAGTTCTTCGTCAGAATAAATATATTCAACATTACTACTTTTTTTAATCTTATAAATAGGTATTCTTTTTTCTTTTTTAAACTTTAAGTAATCATTCCAAGATATTCCATATTTTTGTAATTTTACTAAAAGTGTTTTTAACTCAATAATATTTAACACCATTTTTTTAAGTACTTTATTATCAATTTTTTTTATTTCTTTGTTATTTTTTACAATTACCATTGATAATCCACAAATCGCAATTGTAAATAAAAATTTATCAATATCTTTTTCAGAATCAAAATATACTTCTTTTTTATTTTTTTTAACTTTATAAAGAGGTGGTTGTGCTATATATATATATCCTTTATCTAAGAGTTGAGGCATTTGTCTGTAAAAAAAAGTAAGCAATAATGTTCTTATATGAGCACCATCAACATCAGCGTCTGTCATAATTATAATTTTATGATAACGAATTTTAGCTATATTGAAATCACTTTCATATTTACCGATACCCGCTCCTATTGCAGTAATGAGCGTTCTTATTTCATCATTTGCAAGTATTTTTACAAGACGTGACTTTTCAACGTTTAATATTTTACCCTTTAGTGGTAAAATTGCTTGAAATGATCTATCTCTACCTTGTTTGGCTGAACCACCTGCTGAATCACCTTCAACAATAAATAGTTCTGTTATTTCTGGATTCCTTTCTGAACAGTCTGCGAGTTTACCAGGCAAAGACATAAAATCAAGTGTGCCTTTCTTTCTTGTTAACTCTCTTGCTTTTCTTGCTGCTTCCCTGGCTTCTGCAGCATTGATTGCTTTATCTAGAATAGAGTTTGCAACTGTTGGATTTTCTTCTAAAAACACTGCTATAGCATCATTTGTAATAGATTGTGTTATACCTTCAATTTCAGAATTACTTAATCTTGTTTTAGTTTGTCCTTCAAATTGTGGATTTGGAACTTTAAGAGAAACAATAGCAGTCAAACCTTCACGTACATCATCTCCAGATAGCTTCAAATCTTTAATTTTTGAAATTTCATTTTTCCTTATATACTCATTTATTGATCTAGTTAAAGCTGAACGAAAACCTGACAAATGCGTACCACCTTCAACAGTATTAATATTATTCACAAAAGTGAAAATATTTTCATTGTAAGAATCATTATATTGCATAGCTACTTCTAAACTTATGTTTCCTTTATTGCCAAAAAAATAAATTGGATCTTTATTAATAACATTTTTATTTGTATTCAAATATTTAACAAATGTTTTTATGCCACCATCATAATTAAAAGTATGTTCTTTATTATCCCTCAAATCTATAATTTTAATGTATGTTCCAGCATTTAAAAATGCTAATTCCCTTAATCTATTTGCAAGAATATCAAAAGAATATACCAAATTTTCAAAAATTTCTGGATCTGGGTGAAATGTAATTTTTGTGCCTCTTTTATTAAATACATCAATTTCTATAACTGGGCCTAATGGTTTACCTTTGGAATAATTTTGTCTATAAGTTTTATTATTACGATAAATTTCAACTTTAAAAAAATCACTTAATGCGTTTACACATGATACTCCTACACCATGTAGACCGCCTGAAACTTTATATGAATTTTTATCAAATTTACCTCCAGCGTGTAATTTTGTAAGTACTATTTCTAAAGCTGATATATTTTTAAATTTAGGATCTGGATATTGATCTACAGGAATACCTCGTCCATCATCTAAAACTGTTACAGAGTTATCCTTATTAATAGTAACTGTAATACTTTTACAATACCCTGCAAGAACTTCATCTATAGAATTATCAACAACTTCATAAACTAAGTGATGAAGTCCATGAATTCCAATTGATCCTATATACATAGATGGTCTTTTACGTACTGCATCTAATCCTTCTAAAATCTGAATATTTGAAGCATTATAAATAGAATTATTAACATTAACTATTTCTTCTGCATTTGTCATAAAAAGTCCTTTTTTATATTTAAAATTTTTTAAAAAAATCGTTTTTTTTATTAAAATTATTCTATTATTATTTTTATATCTTTTATTTTTTTGTTATCAATAATATATTGATTTAATTTATTAATTATTCCTTTTTTTTGTATTATAAATTCATAATATGTTACTGAATTATCAGTTTTTACAAAAATAATATTATTTTTGTAACCCAATATTTCAATATTATTTATCTCTATCATTTTTTTCCAAATTTTCATTATAATAAAAAAATTTTCATCTAATTTGATGTGTTTTTTAACTAGATCCATTACCTTACTAACATGAATTAAAACCATAATTTATATCCTTAACGGCATTACAACACAAACATAATTTGTGTATATTTCTGGAGTTATTACAACTGGATTCAAAAAATCACTAAATTTAAATAATGTAAAGTCTTCATTTATATTTTGTAAAACATCTTTTATAAAATTAGGATTAAAACTAATTTTTATAGGCTCATTTTTATAATCTATCGCAATTTTAACTTCACCAAAACCTATGCCTGACGTTGATGCTGAAATCTTTAAAATATCTGTAGTAAAATAAAATTCTACTGCAGATGATGTTGTTGTTAAAAATTTTTCATTAGTTAAAATTGCCATTTGTTTGACTGCCATAAGCGTATTTTTTACATCTAATTTTACAATAAATTTGTATGTTTTGGGAATAACTTGTTCATAATCAGGAAAAATTCCTTCTATAAGTGTTGAAGTTAACACTACTTCACCTATTTTTACAGCAATTTTATTTGCTGTGATATTAATTTTTATAACTTTTGACAATACATCTAAAGTAAAAAGTTTTAACATTTCATTAATAGCTTTTGCTGGGACTATTGCAACTTGTTTTGTTGGTATGGTTATTAATTTATCAAATTTAATATAAGCAAGTCTTCTACCATCTGTAGATATCATTTTAAATTCATTATCTTCTATAATAAAATATATACCATTTAAAACGTATCTTTGAGAATCTTTAGATGTTGCAAAAATAGTTCTTTTTAACATTGATGCAAAAATTTCTTTTTCAATGCAAAAATTGGCTTCTTTAGGGAATTCAGGTATTATAGGATATCCTTCGCATGAAAGTCCTATGATACTAAATTTAGACTTACCAGAACTAATATCTATTTGATAATTTTCATCATTTGTTTCAATTTGAATTTCATTTTTAAAAGTTAATTCTTTAACAATACATGCAAATTTTTTTGCAGGTATTGTTACACTTCCTTTTTTTAAAATTTTACCTTTAATATAGTATTGTAAGGTTATTTCCAAATCCGTTGAGCAAAGCTTTATTCTATCTTCTTCTGCAGTGAACATAAAATTTGATAAAATCGAAATTGTATTTTTTAATGGCACTGCTGTAGATATAATTTTCATACCTTTCATTAATTCTTCTTTTTCACAAATTACTCTCATCAATTCCTCTTGTATTTTATTTAGAAATAACAGTTATAGAATTGTACATATTATTAACAAGTATCAATTTAACAAAAAACAGATCAATACAAACTATTTTTTATTATTTTAGGAATATATTCTTCTATACCAATTGCCATGATATGGACACCATCTGCAAATGTCCTAAGTTCTTTTATAATTTCAGAACAAATATTTATACCTTCTGATAATGGATTAACTGAATAATTAATCCTTTTCTGTATTTTTTCTGGAACATTTACTCCAGGTAAAGTTTGTATGAATCTTAAAAATTCTTGAGATCTAATAAGAATAATTCCTGGCAAGATCTTTGCTTTCAAGTGTTTTACCTTTTCATAAAAAATCTTATATTTTTGTACATCAAAAATAGCCTGTGTTTGAAAAAATTCTGCTCCTGCTTTTATTTTTTTTTCAAGCATCAAAATTTGTAAATCATTTGGTTGAGATGATGGATTAACTACAGCACCTATACAAAATTTCGGAAAACCATACAATTTTTTACCTGCTAAATCAACACCAGTTTCTAGAACCCTAGCAGTTTTTATAAGTTGAATTGTATCTAAATCGTATACAGCTTTTGCTGTAGAATATTCTCCTATACAAGGATGGTCACCACTTAGAAGTAAAATATTTTCTATACCCAAGACGTTTGCTCCTAACATTTCTGATTGTAAAGCAATTCTATTCTTATCTCTTGTTGTAATCTGTAATATAGACTCTATTCCACAATCGATCAAAATTTTACTCATAGCAAGAGAACTTACCCTCATAGATGCTTTTTGATTATCAGTAACGTTTACAGCATCAATACCTGCTGACAAGTAACTTGCTCTACGCATAAAAGAAGTAACGTTAATACCTCTAGGTGGGAATAATTCTGATGTTATTAAAAATTTCTTTAATTTAAGTTTTTCTTTGAATTTCAATTTTTTTTATTTGCCTTTTAATTTTTTAGGAGGTATGTAATAATCTATAAAATCTTGAAGTTTACCTTTTTTTTCTAATTTTTTGTAAATTAAAACCCATACACAATTTTTCATGTGATCCACTTCACATTTACCATCTACAACACTACCACAAGGACCATTAACAAAACCTTTTGAACAAAACATCTTCGAATATTTTTCTTCTTCCTTTTCGATATTCATTGTCTTTTATCTAACGTTGGTAATAATTTTTAGATATTGCTTTACAGAACCCTATCATATTTATTTCATTAAAAATATTGAATGCAATTCTTTTCATCAAAATTATTTTTGCTTTATCCTTATGACTAAATTTAGACATTACAAAATCAGCCATTTTAACAAATTGCGGACACGGACCTATGCCAAGTTTCATTCTAGGGGAAATTTTCTGTGTTTAAATGTTCTATCAATGAATATATCCCGTTATGACCTCCTGAAGAACCAGATATTCTAATTTTATAGTGTCCAAGTAATATTGAAATATCATCGTAGAAAACAAAAATTTCTTGGGTCCTAATTTTATAACAATTTATGAACGATACAACAGCACTTCCTGAAGAATTCATAAAAGTTAAAGGTTTCAATAACCATATTTCTTTATTATTAAATTCATATAATGAAACATGAGCAATATTTTTCCAAATTTTAAACTTTAAACCTTTTAAAATAGTTATTTCATCTAAAACATCAAATCCAAAATTATGCCGCGTATTAATATAATTTTGATTTGGATTTCCAAGTCCAATAAAAAGTTTTATTCTTCTATTCATAAACGAAAACTCGTATTAATATATCAAATACTTACATTATTTATCAAGTACTTAGTTTTTTTTGTCTTTATCTATAATTTTAGAATCATTAGTTTTTGTTTTTATTTCATCAGTAGTAGTTTGTTCGTTCTTTTTCACTGTTTTCACAACATTGATAATTAACGTTGATGGTTCTTGGACATATTCTAATCCATCTATTTTTGGTAAATCCGCAACTGTTATTTTCTTTGCTATATTTAACATATTTATATCGACGTTAATCCTTTGTGGGATATTTTTAGCTAATACTTTTATTTTAATTTCTCTTAGCATAATTTCCATAGAACTATCAAAATTTTTTACTTTATCAAATTCACCAATTATATTTATAGGAACTGATACTTCAATTTTATTAAACAACGATATCATTTGAAAATCGATATGTATAAAATTTTTAGTGAAAATATCTTTCTGTAATGATTTTATAATTACTGTTTTTTTCTCACCATTTAACTTCAAACAGATAACCATATTAATACCATTCTTTCCTATTATTGTCATAAAATCTTTTGACAAGACAGATACGGCTTCAGATTTAATACCACTTCCATAAAGCACACCTGGAATTCTATTAGATTTCCTTAATTTTTTAAGATAACCTTTAGAACTTAATTGTCTATTTTCAATATTTAAAATTATTTCTTCCACTTAAAGATATTCCTCCTACACTATATTAGAAACAAAACTACTTTTTTTATATATTTTTATGCAATATATTAACTACAATTATTTATATATTTATAAAAATAGTGTACTTATTGATTTATCATTTGACATTCTTATAATAGCTTCAGCTAAAATAGGCGCTATACTTAATACTACTATTTTTTTTATCGGGCCATCTTTTTTAAGAAAAATAGAGTTGGTTATTACTAATTCTTCTATAGGAGAATCATGAATTATTTGCTTCGCATTTCCAGATAAAACACCATGAGATGCTACAGCTAAAATTTTAATAGCACCTTTAGATTTTACAGTTTTTGCAACTTTTACTAGAGTTCCTGCAGTATCTATTAAATCATCTAATATTATACATGTTTTATTTCTTACTTCTCCAATAAGATTCATAACAGAAGCTTCATTAGGATTTACTCTTCTTTTATCAACAATTGCTAAATCAGCATTGAAATGTTTTGCAAAAGCTCTAGCTCTTTCTGCACCTCCTGCATCAGGTGAAACTATTACTATATTATTTAATTTTTTTTCTTTAAAGTAACTTACAAGCACAGGTTTAGCATAAAGATGATCGACTGGTATATCAAAAAAACCTTGAATTTGTCCTGAATGCAAATCCATAGTTAAAACTCTTGTAATTCCAGCTGTAGCAAAAAGATTTGCAACAAGTCTTGCTGTAATTGGTACTCTAGGTTCAGATTTTCTATCTTGTCTAGCATACCCATAATATGGAACAACAGCAGTTATTCTTGACGCTGAAGCTCTTTTTAATGCATCAGCAATAACTAAAAGTTCAACTAAATTTTCATTTACTGGATCACTTGTAGGTTGAATTATATAACAATCAGTTCCTCTTACATTATCGATAATTTTAACTTGTACTTCACCATCATTAAAACGACCAATTCTAGCTTTACTCATTTCAACACCGAGATTATATATGATTTGGTTTGCAAGCTCAATATTAGCATTTCCAGAAATAATTTTAAATTTCATATTAACCCCTTTTTTATTTCATAGTAAAACAACAAAAAAAATAATTATTGACAAACATTTACAAATTTTTTCTATTTTTTATTTTTTGTTTTGTTCTTGCTATTACAAATTTATGCGATGGTACATCGTTTGTTATTGTTGAACCAGCAGCAATTAAAACTTCATCTCCTATTTTAACCGGTGCTATAAGATTAACATTTGAACCAATAAAAGATTTTGAACCTATGGTGGTTATGTATTTTTTTTTACCATCATAATTACAAGTTATTGTTCCTGCCCCAACATTTACATTCTCTCCAATTTTTGCATCCCCTATATAAGAAAGATGACTAATTTTTGAATTTTTCCCAAGTATAGTTTTTTTGGTTTCAGAAAAATTACCTATCTTAACATTATTGTTAATAATGGAACCATGTCTTATATGTGAAAAAGGACCTATTGTAACATTTTTCTTTATAATTGCATTTTCTATATAAGAATAAGATATTATACTCCCACTACCAATTTTAGAATTTATTATATAACTAGCACCCTTTATTATACAATTTTTACTTATAGAAACATTTATATCTATAAAAACTCCTGGATAGATAACAGTATCGACACCAATTTTTGCATCAATTGATATATATACACTAAGAGAATCAATTATAGTAACACCATTATCTAAAAGATTATTTATTTTTTTGGTTTTTAGCAGAAGTTCTGCTTGTAAAAGCTCTATTCTATTATTTATACCTTTAATTTCATGCTTACTAGTTACTAATGAAATATTTTTCCCAAACCCTTTAATTATAGATATAGCATCAGTTAAATAATATTCGTTCTTTATATTATTTGGTTTAATAATTGATATAGCTTTCCATAAATTTTTATCAAAACAGTAAACTCCAGAATTTATTTCATTTATTCGTTTCTCAGATAAATTAGCATCTTTTTCTTCAACAATTCTTTCTAAAAATCCGTTTTTTTTTATAATTCTGCCATATCCGAATGGATTTTTTACTTTACTAGACAAAATTGTTACAGAAGAATTTGTTTTTTTATTATTTTTCATTAAAGATAACAAAACAGAGTTATCAAACAGTGGGACATCACCATTTATAATTAGAATACATCCGTCGTAATTTTTTAATTTTACTTCAGCTTGCATAACAGCATGAGCTGATCCAAATTGATCATTTTGATAAACAAAATCTATATTATTTACATTGCTATTTGATAAATATTCCTTAATAGTACTTGATGAACTACGTTTTGCAGCTAAAACAACTATTATAACATCAGGATTTAAATCAGATATAGATTCAATTGTCCATCCAATTAACGGTTTACCTGAAAGTTTATGCATTACCTTAGGCAAAGAAGACTTCATTCTAGTGCCATTGCCTGCTGCAAGTATTATAACAGAAAAATGTTCCATTTATCTATTGCCTAAAAATTTTAAATATAAAAATGCTCAATTTTTATACTTATCGCTAAAATTAAGAGTAGATACAACCGTAAACAGCATACCAAAAACTATCATAAGTATGATGTTATAGGTAAATGACTTTTTTAAAACTAAAAATTACTAACAAATAACTACAAAATAATAAACATGTTTTTATTTATTATCTACCTTTTATTCCTATTTTTTTTTATCACATTTTTTTATTTTAGCTTTACCACCTCTAGCCATTAACGTTCTTGATATATCTCCATGTTTGTCAACAAAGTAAAGAAAACCTTTTTCTTTATTTATCCCAACTTTTGCAATCTTTGAAGATTTTCCACTTTTTTTACCACCTCTAGCCATTAACGTTCTTGATATATCTCCATGTTTGTCAACAAAGTAAAGAAAACCGGCTTCTCTTTTTACACCTATTTTATGAACTTTTTCCATCACAATCCTCCTAATATAATTTTAACAACTTAAATTATCTTGTTTTTTAATTACATTTATAACACACTAACATATTCATATAACATCAAAACATTTACATGTTACTCATATAAAAATTAACAAATTCTAAGTCTGATATGTTATTAATTCCATTGTGTTTTGTCAAATATTATATATATTTGTAGTTTTTTAAATAATAAAATGTAGCTACATTTTATTAGGACACGATATCCCAAGTAATTTTAATCCATTTTGAATTATTATAATGACACTTTCTACGAGTTTTAACCTTGCTGATGTAAGATCTAAATTGTCACTTAAAACCTGACATTTTTCATAGAATGTATGATATTTGTCTGCAAGTTCAACTAAATATGTAGCAAGATAGTGAGGACTCATAGTTTTTTCTGATAAACTAAGTATATTACAAAATTCTGTAAGATGTTTGATTAATTTTTTTTCTTCATTAGTATTAAGTAAATTAAAATTTATATTTTTAATATTTGTAGTAATATTTTTTTTGTTTTTGCATTTTTTTATAATAGAATTACACCTTGCATTAACATATTGAATGTAAAAAACAGGATTTTTAATAGATTGTTTTTTTGCAAGATCTACATTAAACTCTAGTTGTGAGTTGGCTGTATTTAGTAAAAACAAAAATCTACACGTATCTTTTCCTACTTCATCTAAAATTGATTTTAAAGTTATAAATTCTCCAGTACGAGTTGACATTGCTACAGATACTCCTCCATCACGCACAACTGAAACAAATTGATAAATAATTATTTTTAATGCTTCTTGATTAAAACCCAACATTTGAATACAAGCTTTGATTCTTTTGATGTATCCATGATGATCCGCTCCCCAAAGATTTATAAGTTTTGTAAATTTTCTTTCAAATTTATTTTTATGATATGCTATATCTGATGCAAAATATGTATATCTACCGTTACTTCTTCTTATTACTCTATCTTTATCATCACCAAATTTTGAGGATGCAAGCCATAATGCACCATTTTTTATATAAGCATAATTTTTTGAAATAAGATATTCACATATCTTATCAACTTCAGTTTTTCCATTTATATCTTTGTTTATAGCTAATTTTGTTTCAAAAAACCAATTATCAAATTTTACATCAAGACTCTTTAAATCATTTTTTATCATTTTTAGAATTTCTTTTACTGTTTCTTTTTGAAAATCAATTTCAGTTATATTTTTATATTTTTCAATTAGACGTTTCGCAATATCTACTATATAATTACCTTTATATTCATTTTTAGAAAAGTTCAATTTATCATTTATAACAAGTTGTTTATAACAATTTTTAGTAGATTCTGCTAAATTTAATATTTGATTACCAACATTATTTAAGTAATATTCTTTCGTTACATTGTGACCTAAATAACTTAATATTCTTGATAAAGAATCACCTATTACCGCGCCACGTCCATGACCTATATGTAAAGGGCCTGTTGGATTTGCTGAAACAAATTCAAAAATAATTTTTTCATTATGTTTTTTATATAATTTTCCATATTTATTTTTTTCCTTTAATATTTTAAAAATTTCTTTGTAAAATATTTCTTTTTTAATATGTAAATTAATAAAACCAGGTGGTAAAACTTCAGCTTTTTCTATAAAATTAGGATTTTTTTTGATTATATCATTACTTATTTTTTTTGCAACAATTATATAATCTTCACCATTTTTTTTTGCGATAAGCATCGCAATATTAGTCGCAAAATCAGCATCAATATTTTTTGGAGGTATTTTTATACTTAATTTTGATTCATCGACTAAACCATAACTTTCTAAATATTTTTTAATTATCTTATTTAATTTATTAACTATATTTTGCTTCATCATTACCATTTCTCATAGTGAATTTTTGATATGTCCCAAGTACTATCACTTTTTATAACATTATTATCATCAATTGGTCTACCTATAACAACAAGTGAAAAAGCTTTTATGTTTTCAGGTAAATTAAAAAGTTTTTCTATTGCAATTGATCTTTTTTTGTTTGAATAAATTCCACACCAAACTGATCCATAATTTTTTGCAGTAGCTGCAAGAAGAATATTTTGTGTTGCAGCTGCACAATCTTGTGGAAGATAACCTTCATAAGCTTTATTTTGATCTCCAACAACTAAAATAGCTAGAGGAGCTTTTAAAATCATCTGGGCTGATTGATGTATTGTTGCAATTTTTTTGTGAATTTTATTATTAGTAATAACAATAAAAGAATAACATCTTGAGTTTCGTGCTGTAGGGGCAGACATAGCAGCATGTAAAATATAGTTTAAGTCTTCGCTCTCAACACATTCGTTAGAGTAATTACGAATACTCCTTCTTTTGAATATGATATCATCCATTTTTTTTACCCTCCCTAAATATTAAAAAAGTAATACAACTTTAGACTTAAAACTATTTTTTTTATAGTTTTTTTAATCTATTTAATAAGATTTTATTAACGACCAAAGGGTTAGCTAAACCTTTTGATTTTTTCATAACAAATCCAATAATTGCATCCATTGCTTTATTTTTGCCAGATATAAATTCTTTAACAGCATTATGATTTTTAATAATTGCTTCTTCACACATTTTGATAATTGTTAATTCATCAGAAATTTGTTGAATCTTTTTTCTTTTAATTATTATTTCTGGAGGTTGAGATCTTTTCCACATTTCTTCAAAAATTTCTTTGGCAATTATTCTTGTAATAGAACCTGAAACAATAAGAGACACCAGTTTTGCTAAATTTTTGCATGTAATTGGAGAATCTTCAATGGAAATTTTGAAGGAATTAAGTTTTGCACTTAATTCTGTAGAAATCCAATTTGCTAAAGTTTTAGCTATAATTTTTGGATTTTTAACTGTTTTTAAAGCTTTTTCATAATAATCTGCTATTGTTTTTTTTGATATTAAATAAGTAGCTAAATGTTCTGATAAGTTATAATTTTTTATAAATCTTAATTTTATTCTTTTCGGAAGTTCAGGAATTTCTTTAACTAAATTTCTAATAAAAGAATTAGATAAATTTAAAGGTACTAAATCTGGTTCTGGAAAATATCTGTAATCTAAAGTATCTTCTTTAAAACGCATTGATTTTGTTACACATTCTTTTGCATCCCATAACATAGTTTCTTGTATAACTTTCCCATTAGATACAATTATTGTTTTTTGTCTTTTAATTTCATATTCAATAGCATCTTTTATATTTGATAGTGAATTAATGTTTTTAATTTCAACTCTTGTACCAAGTTTTTTGTCTTCAACAGGGTGTACACTTACATTAATATCACAACGCATTTTACCTTCTTCCATACTACATTCTGAAACATTTAAATATTCAACAATACTTTTAATTTCTTTTAAAAATTCTATTACTTCTTCA
This sequence comes from Endomicrobium sp., assembly GCA_031273925.1. GTDB lineage: Bacteria > Elusimicrobiota > Endomicrobiia > Endomicrobiales > Endomicrobiaceae > Endomicrobiellum. The sequence continues at coordinate 86,423 of JAISQW010000005.1, forward strand.
GATGAATTAAAATCAGGTTCAGTTACTAGTTCCATTAATCCTATACTTGCTCTATTTAAATCAAGTAGAGAATAATTTAGTTTTTTATTATTTACTTCATGAATAAGTTTTCCTGCATCTTCTTCAAGATGTAATCTTTTCATATTTATTATTTTTTTTTGTTTATTACTTATAATAATTAATTTTCCATTAGAACATATAGGTGGATCTAATTGTGTTATTTGGTAATTTTTTGGGATATCAGGATAAAAATATTGCTTTCTGGCAAAAATACATTGTTTATTTATAGTAAAATTTAAAGCTAAACCTGTTTTGACAATGGCTTCAACTGCTTTTTTATTTAACAATGGAATTGTTCCAGGTTGAGATGTGCAAATTACACATGTATTTGAATTTGGTTTTTCACCAAATTTTGTAGAACATTTACAAAATATTTTTGATTTTGTGTTAATTTGAATGTGTATTTCAAGTCCTAACGTTGCTTCAAGAATAGTCATATTTTATCCTTTTTATGCAAAACAGGAGAAAGATATTTAGGAAAGATATTAATGTTAAAATTTGATATTTTTTCAAATGCATAAGCAATTTTAAAAAGTTTAGCATCAGAAAATCTAGGCCCCATAAAATGCATACCAATAGGCATTCCAAAATTTGAGAAACTATAAGGAATAGTAATCCCAGGAAGTCCAGCAAGATTTGCCATTATAAGAAAAATGTCACACTCATCAGAAAGAATTTCTCCGAATTTTACAGGCATTTGTAAAGTGGAAGGAGAAAATATAAAATCGCATTTTTTGTATACATCTTTTATTTGTTTTATCAACAAAGTTCTTACTTTTTGTGCTTTATGATAATATTTATAATAATTTTGTGATTTTAAAACATATGTACCAAATAATATTCTTTTTTTAACTTCATAACCTAATGACTCGGCACGAGACTTTGCATATTCATCATTCAAATTTTTACAATTCAAAGATCTATATCCATAACGAATACCATCAAAAGTTGCGATATTTGCAGAAACTTCTGCACACATAATAATTTTATATAAAGCATTAATATACTTACAAGAAGGTATATCAATTTCAAATACCTCTGCTCCTTCCAATTTTAATTTTTTTATAGCATCATTGAAAACTTTTACTATATCATTATCTATTTTATAATCTAAAAGTTGTTTTGGAATACCAATTTTAAGATTTTTTAATATATATGGATTGTTTAAATTGTATGTATAATCTATCCACCCTTTTGGTTCGCAAACAGGATCATTATAATCTTTACCAGCTATGATACTTGTAAGTAAAGCAACATTCATTACTGTTTTTGAAAATACACCTATTTGATCAAACGAAGAAGCTAAAGCACATACTCCGTATCTACTTATTAAACCATATGAAGGTTTATACCCAACAACACCACAAAAACTAGCTGGTTGCCTTACTGATCCACCAGTATCTGAACCTAGGGCAAGAGGTACCATACCACTACCTACAGCAGCAGCACTACCACCTGATGATCCACCAGGTATATATTCAATATTCCATGGATTCGTTGTTTTTTGATAGGCTGATGTTTCCGTTGATCCACCCATGGCAAATTCATCCATGTTTGTTTCACCTATAAATATTGCACCAGCCATTTTTAATTTTTTTATTACAGTTGCATCATAAGGAGATATATAATGCTCAAGATACTTTGAAGCAGCTGTCATATTATGATCTTTTATCATAATATTATCTTTTATAGCTATAGGTATACCAGAGAGTTGCTTGTTTTTCATATTAGATTTGTCAATTTGACTGGCTTTTATAAAAGAATCTTTTTCATTTAACCTAAGAAATGCCTTGATTTTTATGTCATTTTCTTTTATACAATTTAAACATTTTTTTATTATATCTACACTTTTTATTTCACCAAGACAAATTTTTTTATTTAAATTTTTTATATTAATCATAGATTATAAAAATTAAAACCACTTTTTCTTTTTAAAATATATAAGCATTGCTAATATACTTATAAACATTATACTTATTGCAAAAAACCATGATCCCTTATGTCCAAAAATTGTATATTCAGGAAATGCTACATTCATCCCATAGTATCCAGATACAATAAGTACTGGCATTAAAATTGTTGCTATTACAGTTAGAAATTTCATAACTTCTGTTAATTTAACTGTAACACTTGACATATATACTTCGATCAAACTTACAATTGTTTGACTTCGCATGATTATTGCTTGATTCATTCTTACACATTGCGTGTGAATATCACGAAAATATACTAAATATTCTGTTGCAATAAGTCCATTATTTGCCCTTGTAAAATAGACATATGCTGCTTGTTGTGATTCTGCTATTTTTCTCATTGCAAAAACAACCTTTTTAGTATAAAGTATTTCTTCCATATTTTCCGTTTCTGGATTTTTTAGAACATTATTTTCTAAATGTTCCATTTTATCATCAATCTTTTCTAAAGTAAATTCGTAACTAGAAACAGTTTTATTAAATATGTTATATAATATGTTTTCAAGGCTTTTCATTTCAATTTGTGGTTTTGTTTTTGCTTTTTCAAAAAGCGTTTCTAAAAAAAATAATTCTTCAGTATGAGTTGTAATTATAAATTTTTTACCAACAAAAAAATTTAATTCATAAATACTATCTTCAAATTCTTGGAAATAATTTGGTTTTAACTGTATACCATGTACTGCACCAAAAATATAATCTTCAAATTCTTCTACTTTAGGGTAATATTGAGAAAAAAGACAATCTTCAATTGACATCTTATGAAATTTAAAGGATTCTGAAAGTAAAACAATTTCATTATGTAATAACTCATGATTTTCTAATTGAATATCAACCCATATAATGCTAGGTTTTTTTTTGTAATCCTCAGATATTTTCAATGCGTCATAATTAGTAATGATTATGCCATTAATGAAATAAATTGCTTTTATCATTTTACATTTATTACCTTGTGTATTTTATAAAAGTTTTTTTCTTTTGCAGGTGCACTATTTAACATTTGATTCACAATTTTCCTTGAACAAGGTTTTACAATATCTTCTCTCCATACATTTCTAAGATCTGTTAGATGTGTTGTAGGTTCTAAACCACTTACATCAATTTTTTCTAAAATTTCAGTTAAGCTTTCCATTTTATTTAAATCTAAAAGATACGAGACTTTTTCTTTTTCGTTAATATATATTTTTGCAAGATCAGCAATGATATTGAGTTCTTTTTCTTTGATAAACATTCTTTTTATTTACTCCTTTCAAATTATCATTAATTTTGTTATATAAATATCTAAAAAAAAATTACATTCAATATATTTGCCTTAAAGGTGTAATTTTTTTAAGAAATAAAAAAATTTCGTATTTTTCGTTTTAAAAAAACAATTATTTGATACATTTATAATTTTTTCATTTATTTTTTGATATCCGTATTTATTTAATATTAAATTTATCAAGTTTGTAGTTGATTTTCCTTTTACAATTGGGAATCTATATACTTTTTTTGCATATTCTTTACCAACTATTTTTGATAGTTGGTAATCACTACCCTTTACTAAAATATCTGGACGTAATTCTTTTAAAATTTTATTTGGATTTTTTTCATTAAAAATAACTACATAATCTATGTATTTCAAAGAAAGAAGCAATTTTGCTCTATCTTTGTCACTAACTATAGGTCTTTTTGATCCTTTAATATAACTCACAGATTTATCAGAGTTTATAGCTACTATCAAAATATCTCCCATATCTTTTGCTTTTTTAAAAAGATCTATGTGTCCCAAATGAAGTAACTCGAAACATCCATTTGTAAAAACAATTTTTTTTTTTTTACTTTTTAATATTTTCATTTCTAGTCTTAATTCACTTCTTGTTAAAATTCTTCCATGATTTTTTGATTTTTTCATAAACGTTTTAAAAGTTTAATTATTTAAATGAAAACAGCAAAACAAATTTACCATTTTAAAACTGGTTTTCTTGCTGCTTCAATTTCATTTAATCTTTTCAAAGGTGTGTTAACTGGAGCTTCCTTTATTTTATGAGGTTTTTTAGACATTTCTTCAAAAAGGATATTATTAAATATATTGATAAATAAATCTAAAGTTTTTTTGGATTCTGTTTCTGTCGGTTCTATCATAACAGCTTCTTCAACAATAAGTGGAAAATATATAGTTGGAGAATAATATCCATAATCCAAAAGCCTTTTCGCTATATCTACCGTTTTTATATTATTTTTTAGTAAACTTTTCAAAGAAAGGACAAATTCATGCATACATTTATCACCTGCTGGTACAGTGATTTTATTTTTAAATTTTGAAAGCATATAATTTGCATTTAAAACAGCTTGTTCAGAAGCGTTTTTTAAACCTTTAGCGCCTAACGATTTTATATATACATATGCTTTTAATATTATTGGGAAATTACCAAAAAATGCTTTTACTCTTCCTATGCTGTTATGTTTTTCATAATCTAAAACAAATTTAGATTTTTTCTTTTTTATTCTTGGTACAGGCAAAAAAGGTTCTAAAAATGTTTTTACTCCAACAGGTCCTGATCCAGGCCCTCCACCACCATGTGGTGCAGAGAATGTTTTATGGAGATTTATATGCATGACGTCAAATCCCATATCGCCAGGTTTAACTATACCCATAATTGCATTAAGATTTGCGCCATCATAATACAAAAGACTACCATTTTTATGTACTATTTTTGAAATTTCTAATATGTTTTTTTCAAATACTCCTAATGTATTTGGTACAGTAAGCATAATTCCTGCAACATCAGGAGTTAAAATTTTTTTTAATTTTAGTATAGATATACTACCATCTGGATTTGATTTTAATGGAATGACATTAAAACCAGCCATAACTGCTGATGCAGAATTTGTACCATGAGCTGAATCTGGAACAATTATATGAATTCTTTTTTGACCTATTGATTTAAAATACTTTGCTATTACTAAAAGTCCTGTAAATTCACCATGTGCACCTGCTGCTTGCTGTAGAGAAAAACAATTCATTCCTGAAATTTCGCATAAATCTCTTTCAAGATTATATATTATTTTCAAAATACCTTGCATAGTTTCTGTAGGTTGATAAGGATGTATTAAATTAAAAGCTCTATTTTTTGCAATTCGTTCATTTATCAAAGGGTTATGTTTCATCGTACATGATCCAAGAGGATAAAAACATGTACTTAAAGAATAATTTTTTCTTGAAAGATTCGTGAAATGTCTAAGCAAATCAATTTCAGAAATATTTGGTAATCCCAAATCTGATTTTCTTTTTAAGTTTTCTGGAATTTCAATATCTGTTTCTGTATCACAATTAAGTTTATATGCTGAATTACATTTTGATGACAATTCGTTCAATAATTTTTCCACTAATATCTCCAAATGAAAAAAGACAATAAAACCAATAATCTTAAACTATTTATATACATATATTTTAAAAAAACAACACTATTTTTCTTTATGCTTTATCAAGAAGTTCAATTAATTTAGCAATTTCATTTTTTGTTCTTTGTTCAGTAACGCAAAAAAGAAGACAGTTTTCGAAATCATCTTTCATGAAAGATAAATCCAATGGGCCCAGAATGTTATTTTCAATTAATATTTCATCTATCTTTTTTATATTTTTTTTCGTTTCTATTACGAATTCATTAAAAAAAAATTATCATGAAATTTAGATTTAAAACCGTTTAAAGTTTTTATTTTTTCAAATGCATACCTTGCTTTAGATACATTTATTTTGGCAAGATTTTTAAATTCAATATCCCCCCCCCACCCTGATAAAAAAACACATCCAGCTAATGCATTTAATGATGAATTTGTACATATATTTGAAGTTGCTTTGCCACCTTTTATATGTTGTTCTCTAGATTGTAGTGTCAATACAAAACCTCTTTGATTATTTTTATCTATACTTTGACCTACAATTCTACCTGGCATTTTCCATTCTAATGTTTTTTTTACAGTCATAAATCCACATGTGTTTCCACCAACACTCATTGTAATACCTAAACTTTGTCCTTCTCCAACAGCTATATCAGCGTCATATTCACTAGGAGATTGAAAAATAGCAAGAGATATAGGATTTACAACCGCTATAAACATTGATTTTTTGTTTTTTAGTTTTGTTGCAAATGATAAAGTTTTCATGTCTTCTATAACACCAAAATAATTTGGAGATTGTATTATAACAGCAATCGTATCATCATCAACAAACATATCAATAATACTTTTTTCAATGTTTCCCTTTTTTTTAGATATAGGTAAAAATATTATTTTGATTGAATAATTTTCGAAATATGTTTTTATTGTTTGTATATATTCTGGGTGTAAAGCAGAAGAAATTAATATTTTATTTTTTTTATTTACTCTTATAGCAAGCAAAATAGCCTCTGTTACTGCTGTTGCTCCATCATAAAGAGACGCATTCGCTGTATCCATACCTGTTAAAGCACAAATTAAACTTTGATATTCAAAAATTGCTTGAAGAGTACCCTGACTTGCTTCTGCTTGATAAGGAGTATATGATGTCCAAAATTCTGATCTGCCTATAATTTCTCCTACTAGAGATGGTATAAAATGGTCATAAATTCCTGCTCCTCTAAAAGAAGTTAATACTTTATTTGTTAAAGCAATATTTGAAAAGTAATTTAAAAGTTCCTGTTCAGTTTTTCCACCTGAAATATTTATTTTCTTTATTTTTAAAATTTTTTGGATAACTAAATCAAACAGTTCTTTTATATTTTTAATACCTATAGCTTTAAGCATATCATGCTTATCTTTTTTATTTTGTAATGTAAAATCCATAAATATTTCTCTTACTTATTAAATTAAACTTTTATAAATTTTTGCACTAAGCAAATCGTCAAATTCATTTTTATCTGAAATTTCAATTATAAACAAATACCCCTTTTCATATGGTGATTGATTAATAATTTCAGGATTACTTACAATATAATCATTTATTTCTACAATTTTTCCAGATAAAGGAGCATATATATCAAAAGCTGATTTTACTGATTCCATAGTAAGTATAACTTGACCTTTATTTATTTGAGTGCCTATTTCTGGCATTTCAACATGTACAATATCTGTCATTTCATGTTGTGCAAAATCTGTAACTCCAATTTTTGCATTATTTCCTTCAATTTTTATCCATTCATGTGTTTTTGTATAAACCAAATTATTTGGAACATTCATAAAAGAAAATTTCTCCTTTTTATTTTATATATTCTAAATTAATTAATGTCAAATTATACTATTTTATGCTATTTTCAAAATTTATATACTATCAACAAATATTTTTTTAAAATTTTGATTTTTTATAATATCTTTACTTCTTTGATAATCAATTAATTTATTCATTATAAATTTTAAGTTTTTTTATTAAATACAAAACATTATTTAAACTTTTCAAAAATATCTTATTTTAATAAAAAAGTTCATCTTCTATAAATTATTTTGAAATAAAAATTGTTAAAAACTTTAATCCTAATAAATCTATACTTATTACATTTTTGCGAAAATGTTTTTTTTAAAAAACTTTACCACTATTTAGTAAACTATTTTGAGAAATAAAAACTAATAAAAATACATATTACATTAAAAAAGTTAAAATAAAAAAACTAAACAGTACTATATTAAATTCATCATAGTTATAAAAAACTTTATTTTATTGTTTTAAAATGAAATTTTTATATATTTTTTTTGCTATAAACACTACTATTAAAACCAATTTTACTAATTATTTCGTATGAATTTTTCTGCATAATTTTATAATAATCAACATATAATTTAGCACTAAGCAAAGTCTGAACCATAAGATCCTTTGTCAAAAGATCTTTAGGCTTATGAGTGTCGGTATTTAAAATAAGTTTTGCTTTTTTGTTTATTGCAACTTTTGCAACATGCTCGTTTGTAATTCCATGCCCAATTTTTGTAGTTATTTCTATTTTTATATCATTTCTATACGCTACATAAGCTTCTTCTTCAGATAAATATCCTGGATGAGCCAATATATCAATATCACTTGTTACAGCATGCATATTAGTTCCTAATGGAACATGTTCAGCAACAGTCTCACCATGAACTAGAATAACCATGGCTCCAAGTTTCCTACATTTACTAGCTGTTGAAGCTATAAGTTCTGGAGGAACATACGTAAGTTCTACTCCTGGTAAGACAAGTATATCATAACTTTGTGTTAATATTTTTGCAGCTCTTACCACATTTGGTATAATAAAATACATGTTAGAAAAATCAACATGGTCAGTAATAGCAATTGCACCATAGCCATTACACTTTGCCCTATAAACAAGCTCTGATGGATTTAAAACACCATCAGAAAAAAAAGTATGTGTATGTAAATCTATCACAATTATTATTGTAGTAATAATTAATTTATATGTCAACATATTACTAAATTTTTCTCTAAATATATATTTTATATCTTCGAACTATTTAGTAACAATGTATATTTTTTATATTATAGATTTATACTATTGTATTTAAATTAGAGTTATTCAATACAATATAACAAATTACATTTAGTAAGTTCAATAAAGTCGTAAAATGAATACTTCAAAACATATATTGCTAAAGTTTATAAAATGATATCATAAAAAACACACCTTTAAAAAAATACACTTACAAAATGTTAATTTTTATACGATCGAAATTTTAAGATTTATAAAAATTGATAATTATTTTTTCTGTTTCAATTCATCTTTATGGGAGATATACTCTGATATTCTTGCAGATTTACCAGAAAGATTTCTTAAATAATAAAGTTTTGCTCTACGTACTTTACCACGTTTTACAAGTTCAATTTTTTCTATTCTAGGAGAATAAATTGGAAAAATTCTCTCTATACCTATACCAAAAGAAATTTTTCTTACAGTAAACGTCTTAGAAAGTTCATTTCCTTTTATGCGTATGACTATACCATCAAAAACTTGTATTCTTTCATTTGATCCCTCAATTATCTTAAAATGAACCCGCACATGATCACCAGAGTTAAATGATACTTTAATATTCTTTTTGTACAACAACCGTACATAATAATTCAATAAAGACACTCTATCAAATCCCCTCTATCTTTTTAATTTTTAAAAAATATCATATATATTTTTTCTAACTATTACACAACAGGTCTGGACGACGCTTTTTTGTCCTTTTATAAGATTCTTTTATACGCCATTCAAAAATTTTTCTATGATTACCTGATAGAAGAATTTTTGGAACCTTATGTTTATTAAAAACTTGTGGTCTTGTATAACAAGGATAATCTAATAATCCATTAAAAAAAGAATCATTTTTTAACGAACTTTTCTGTTTGACGACACCAGGAAGTATTCTAACAATACTATCAACTAAAACCATCGCTGGAATTTCTCCACCTGTAAGCACATAATCTCCTATTGATATCTCATTATCTATATAATTACTAATACGTTCATCGATTCCCTCATAATGACCACATATAATAACCAAATGTCTAAATTTAGAAACATTTTTTACAATCTCATTATTTAATTTTATGCCTTGTGGTGACATATAAATAACATACGGCTTTTTTGTACAATAGCGTTTACTTGTTGTATTGTTTTTTTTGTCGATACCTAAACTTTTGATTGCATTGTATACAGGTTCAATTTTAATAACCATGCCACTACCACCACCAAAAGGCTTATCATCAACATTTTTATGCTTATCGTTCGAAAATGATCTTATATCTAAAGTGTTAATCTCAACAATTTTTTTTTCTACTGCTTTACTTATCAAACTTTCTGTAAATGGTCCATTAAACATTTTTGGAAATATTGTAAGAATATCAATCTTCATAAATAAGATAACCTCTATAAACGATACCACTATTACCATCTGCTGATTTTATTTTACCATGAATATTTTTATATATTTTTGGAAAATTAACAAAAATTTTTTTTCTTACAACATTTATTTCTTTTATTATATTTTTTGATACAGGTATAAAAACCTCTTTATTGTTATATTTTACTATCCAAACATCATTATTATTGGTTAATAACACACTTGTAAGAATTCCAACTCGTTCACCACTTTGATCAAAAATTTCAAATCCTAAAATATCATTAGGTATTTCAAATTTTAAAATATTACTTTTTTTGAGCATTTTATTTACTCTACCACTTCAACACTTGCCCTTTTATCAAGTTTTGCAGAAGCTGAATTTACAATAATTCTTATTGCTTTTATAATTCTACCTTCCTTACCAATTATTTTGCCTCTATCTACATCTGCGACTCTCAATTCTAAAACTGTTGATTTTTCACCAGTAATATCCTTAACTTCTACTTTATCAGGATTATCAACTAGAGATTTTGCAATTAATAACACTAAATCTTTCATAAACTTCCACCCCCCCCCATACCACTATAAAATCATTAATATAAAACAACACAACAATACAGCAATCAAAATACTACTTATTTTTTTGGAGTTTTAATTTTTTAAATAATGCAGACAGAGTATCTGACGTTTTTGCCCCCACATTTATCCAATAGTTTAATCTATCAACATTAATATTAATCTTATTATCTAGCAACATAGGATCATACTGTCCTAAAATCTCAAGTGGTTTGCCATCTCTTTTTGTTCTTTGGTCAATTGCAACAATTCTATAATAAGGCTTTTTTAACTTACCAATTCTTTGTAAACGCAATCTAACAGCCATTTTATTTATACACGCTCCTATAATAAAACACATATTACTATTTCAAATGTTCACATTAAATCACAATACATTATAGTTAACTGAGGGATTATATATAAAATCATTGACATTGTCAATATAGTAAACACAAATATGATTAAGTAAATATTATTTACAATTTAAAAAACACATATACTAAATTCTTCTATTCTGAAATTCTTCTATTGCAACAGCTATTGCAACTGAAGCTCCTACCATCGGATTATTCCCCATTCCTATCAATCCCATCATTTCAACATGGGCAGGAACTGATGATGATCCTGCAAATTGAACATCACTATGCATACGTCCCATTGTATCAGTCATACCATAAGACGCCGGACCTGCTGCTACATTATCAGGATGTAAAGTTCTTCCTGTACCACCTCCTGATGCTACAGAAAAATATCTTTTACCGTGTTTATTTGTCCATTTTTTATATGTACTTGCCACTGGATGCTGAAAACGTGTTGGGTTTGTGGAATTTCCAGTAATAGAAACATCAACATTTTCATTAATCATTATAGCGACACCCTCATTTACATCATCTGCACCATAAACTTTAATATTTGATTTATCTCCTACTGAAAATGATATTTTTTTTATTAAATTTAAATCGTTAGTTACATAATCATATTTTGTTTCAATATAGGTAAAACCATTAATACGACTTATTATATAAGCAGCATCTTTACCTAAACCATTAAGTATAACTTTAAGTGACTTTGCACGAACTCTATTTGCTGTTTTTACAATTCCGATAGCGCCTTCAGCAGCTGCAAAACTTTCATGTCCAGCTAAAAAACAAAAACACTCTGTGTGTTCATCAAGCAACATTGCAGCTAAATTACCATGTCCAATACCAACTGAACGTTGATCAGCAACTGATCCAGGTATACAAAAAATTTGTAATCCTGTACCTATTATTTTTGCAATACTAGTTGCTTTTTTAACTTCCATTTTTAAGGCAATTGCTGCTCCTACAGTATATGCCCAAATCGCACTATCAAAAACAATAGGTTGAATATCTCTGATTATTTTTTTTATATCTATTCCACTTTCAAAGCATATTTTTTTTGCTTCTTCTAAATCTTTAATGCCATATTTTTTAAGATTGACTTTTATTTGCTCTATTCTTCTGCTATAATTCTCAAATGTAACTGACATAAACTATATCTCCTTATTTGATTCTATTCTTTTCTAGGATCAATTATTTTTATTGCTTCATCAAATCTACCATAAAAACTTATATTTTTTTCAAATGCTTCTTTATGTGGTGTACCATTTTTAATGGCTTCCATCATTTTACCTATATGAATGAATTTATAACCAATTATCTCATTGTTTTTATCTAATCCAATCTCAATAACATATCCCTCTGCTATTTCTAAATAACGAACACCTTTAACACTTGTGCTATATACCGTACCTATTTGTGACCGCATACCTTTACCTAAGTCTTCCATACATGCTCCTATAGGCAAGCCACCTTCTGAAAAAGCTGTTTGTGTTCTACCATAAACTATTTGAAGAAATAATTCTCTCATAGCAACATTTATTGCATCACAAACTAAATCAGAATTTAATGCTTCTAAAATAGTTTTATTACTTAAAATTTCACCTGCCATTGCTGCTGAGTGTGTCATACCACTACAACCTATTGTTTCAATTAAAATTTCTTCTATAATACCTCTTTTTACATTTAATGTTAATTTACAAGCACCTTGTTGTGGTGCACACCAACCTACACCATGAGTCAGTCCACTAATATCAGAAATTTGTTTTACTTTTATCCATTTTCCTTCTTCAGGTATTGGTGAAGGACCATGTTTTGCTCCTTTTGCTATACACATCATTTTAATTACTTCATTAGAACATTCGTGTGTGGACTTATCCTTAATGATGTCCATTTTTGTTCTCCTTTTAAAATAAATCTAATATAATATACAACATCTCATACATGCAAATATAAATTTATTTAATTATACAACTTTTATATTACGTCCCTAACTATCCATATAAATTTCATTTATGTACAATCGTCATAATAAATAAAAGGAAATTGAAACGGAGGGAGAGAGATTCGAACTCTCGATATGAACACAAATTCATATACCGGTTTAGCAAACCAGCGCACTGGACCAAACTATGCGATCCCTCCATTTAAAATCAAAATAGTTGAAATAATAAAAACCTTAACATAATATGTATTATACAATATATTAACATTGTTGTACAATTTGACGTATTCGCATAAGTCAAAATTTATTTTGAAAAAATGATTTATTATAAAATATTTATGTACAATATGCGTGCTTGTTATATAGAATAAAATCAAAAACACAAAAAAATATATATTTATCTTTATAAAATTTATATTTTTTTGTATTATTTATTAAATTAAGAGGATATAGTTTATGGAATTAATCGATGGAACAAGAATATCGAACAATAAAAGAACTAGATTAAAAGAGAAAATTGATAAAATTAGACTGGAAACAGGTAAAGTACCAGGTTTAGCTACTATTTTAGTAGGTAATGATCATGCAAGTCAAATTTATATCAATTCAAAAATTAAAGCATGTAAAGATGTTGGTATAAAATCTTTTCATTATAATCTTGATCTTAATACATCTCAAGCAAATATTATTAATTTAATAAAGAACCTAAATAAGGATTCTTCAATTGACGGTATTTTGTTACAATTACCACTTCCGTACAATCAAAATGCAAGAAATTGCATAAACGCAATAAATCCATTAAAAGATGTTGATGGATTAAATCCTTTTAATGTTGGTCTTCTTAACATATCAAAGAATTGGGATGAAATAGTTAAAAACAATATTTTTGTTCCATGTACACCACTTGGAATTATGAATTTATTGCATTTATCTAATATAATAATTAATGGAAAAACTACAATTGTAATAGGAAGATCTAATTTGGTGGGCAAGCCTCTTTCTACACTTTTACTTGCAAATAATGCAACAGTAATAATGGCACACTCAAAAACTAAAAATTTACAAAAATTGTGCAAAATTGCAGATATTATTGTGATAGCTGTTGGTAAACCTAAGTTTTTAGATAAAAATTTTATAAACGATGGTGTGGTAATTATAGATGTTGGTATAAATAGAATAACTAACAAAATATGTGGAGATGTAAATATCGATTTAATTAAGGATATGAAAATAACAATAACACCTGTGCCAGGAGGTGTAGGGCCAATGACCATAACAATGTTATTAGAAAACACATTAAAAGCATTTAATATAAACAGAACAAAAAAATAGCAATACAAAATATATGATTGTTTCTATTTCTAATCTTACACAGCAAATACAAATAAATATAGTATAAGTAAAATTCATATTTTTTCGTAATTTTTAATATACCAATGTAACTGTAACAATGAGAAAGTTATCATGTTATTCATTATCAAAAATATATATTAGCGGTGCTTTATTTTATCAAAATTAGTGTATTTACGTAATACTTCAGGAACAATTATGGACCCATCTTTTTGTTGATAATTTTCAAGTATAGCTGCAAATGTTCTACCTACTGCTAGACCTGACCCATTCAATGTATGTAAAAATTCTTTTTTGTTTGATTTACTGTATTTTATTTTTGTGTTCATTCTTCTGGTTTGAAAATCTTTAAAATTTGAACATGATGAAACTTCTTTGTATAATCCATCACCAGCAAACCATGTTTCTAAATCATAAGTTTTTGCTGATGAAAATGCCATATCTTCTGCAGATAAAAGAACAACTCTATATGGAAGTTCTAATAGTTCTAAAACATTACTTGCATCAATTACAAGATTTTCTAATTCTTCATTTGATTTTTCTGGGACAACAAATTTTACAAGTTCTACTTTGTCAAATTGATGGTTTCTTATAAGTCCTTTTGTATTTTTACCATATGATCCAGATTCTTTTCTGAAACAAGCTGAGTATGAAACAAATTTCTGCGGTAAAGTATCTATTTCTAAAACTTCACCACGGTATATGTTTGTTATTGAAACTTCTGCAGTAGGTATTAAATATAAATCATCATTTATGCATTTGAAAACATCATTTACAAATTTTGGAAGTTGTCCAGTTCCTACCATAGAATTTTGATTTACAAGATAAGGCAACATAATTTCTTTATATCCTTTTGCTTTATGCGTATCAATAAAAAAAGAAACGATTGCTCTTTCTAAAACACATCCCTCATTTTTGAAAATTGTAAAATGTGGCCCTGAAATTTTTGATGCTGTTGTAAAATCAAGTATACCTAATTTTTCTCCAATTTCCCAATGATATTTTGGTGTAAAAGAAAATTTTCTTGGATTTCCAACATATTTTATAATTTTATTTTCGTTTCCAATTTTACTAATTGGCACAGTTTTATCAGGTATATTAGGTAAGTAAAAAATAAATTTTTTTATTTTTTCTTCAATCATTAAAAGTTTTTTTTTATGTTTTTTAATTATGTCTCTTAATTTACTGTTTTCTAGTAGAAGATTTAAAGGTGTTTTGTTGTATTTTTTTTTTATTTTATAAACTTCTTCAGATTTCTTGTTTCTTTTAACTCTTAATTTTTCTATTTCTTGTATTATAAATTTTCTTTCTTCATCCCATTTTAAAAGTTGATCAAAATTTACAGTTTCTTTTCTATTTAGCATAGCTTTTTTAACAGTATTAATATTTTCTTTAATAAATTTAATATCTATCATTATTATTGCTAATTCTCCTTCATAATATTTAATATAATTTTATAGAATTTTTAGAACCTGTTATTGTTTCAATATCACATACGAATTTACTAGAACAATTTGATAAATATTTCGTTTCTATGGAAAATTTTTCCTGTGAAAAATCTTCTAAATCAATATAAACTCTTGCTTGACCTTTATGTGTTTCAAATACCTCTTTTAACTTACATATCAATGTAGGATTATATTTTGTCATAGTAATTTTTATATGTATTTCTTTATATTTTTTTTTTTTGCTTCATCTATTGTCATTAAATCAAATACTGCTATTTCACAATGTCCTTGTGGTGCATCAATTAATTTACCTTTTACTACTACTATATTGTTAAGTGTAAGATAATTATAGAATTTTTGAAATTGAGCAGGAAACAATACTGCATAGATGCTACCATATAAATCTTCTATTTTAAATTTAGCATAATTTTCTTGTCTTGATTTTGAAATAAGTTTTTTTATGTGAACTATCATTCCAGCTATATGAATAACTTTTAATTTTTTTAATTTATTACTATTTTCCTCATCAAAATATTGTAACTTATCAAGTCTACAGTTAGAATGAGCAGTAAGGTCTTCCTTAATTGGTATTAATGGATGTCCCGAAAGATAAAAACCTAAAACTTCTTTTTCAAAATTTAAAGCTTGAAATAATTCTAATGATTTTGTTGGAATACAATTATTTTTAAGAAATTCTGAATTACTAAAAAGCAAACCTTGAGTCGAACTTCTATCGTGTTTTACTTTTATTGCCTTACTTATTGATGGATTTATATTTTCTAAAAAATTTGCTCTAACTTCAAGTTTGTTTTCACCAAAAAAATCAAAAGCTCCAGCTTTTATTAGACTTTCAATAGCTTTTTTATTTGTTGATTTTAAATTTATTTTTTGTAAAAAATCATCCAAATTTGTGGGTTTATAAGTTTTTCCGTATATAATTCTTGCATGTTCTATAGATTCAGTTAATCCTTTACCAACATTTTTGATAGCTAACAGTCCAAATCGTATATTACCATTTTCTATTTTAAATTTACCATTAGAATATTGTACATTTGGTGGCAATACTTTAATGCCAAAAGTACAAGCGTCATTTAAATATATTGCGAGTTTACTTTTTTCATCATCTTTTATGGTTGAACGTCCTATTTCACTATTTAGTAAAGCTGTAAAAAATTCTAAAGGATAATTTGCCTTTAAATATGCTGTTCTATAAGAAATTACAGCGTAAGCTGCGGAGTGAGATTTATTAAATCCATATCCAGCAAACGCCAATATATTATTAAATATCTTTTCTGATATATTTTCATTTATTCCATTTTTTTTACTACCATTTATAAATTTTTGTCTTTGGTTTTCAATTACATCAGGTATTTTTTTGCTCATGGCTTTGCGTAAAACATCTGCTTCTTCTGAAGTAAAACCAGCGATAACAACAGACATTTTCATTACTTGTTCTTGATAAAGAATGATACCATATGTACTATTTAGTATTGATTCTTGTAATGGATGATCATAAAAAATTTTTGTTTTTTTGTGTTTACGATTTACAAAATTATCTAACATTCCTGATCTCATAGGACCTGGTCGATATAAAGCAATCAAAGCTATTATATCGTCTATAGTATTAGGCTTAAGTTTCTTTATTAATGCTCTCATGCCTCTACTTTCAAGTTGAAACACTCCCATAGTTTTGGCGTCATTAAGCAATTTATATGTTTTTTTATCGCAAAGTGAAATATTATTTAATTCGATTTTTGGTTGTATAAGTTTAATACAATCATCAATAACTGTGAGTGTTTTTAAACCCAAAAAATCAATTTTTAAAAGTCCGAGTTGTTGTAATACAAAACCATCATACTGTGTTGTAATAATATTTTTTGATCCTTTTGCAAGTGGAGTATAATTTGTTATTTTTTCATTTGCTATAACTATACCAGCTGAATGCACTCCTGTGTGTCTTTTAAGACCTTCAAGTTTTTGAGAAACAATGATGAGCTTTGATATTTTTTCATCATTTTTTACAATTTTAGATAAAACTTTTGATGTCTTTAAGGCTTCAAGTATAGTCATATTTTGTGGAATAAGTTTAGAAATATTATTTGATTCTTTAGGTGTAAAACCCATAACTCTTGCAACATCTTTTATAACTAATCTAGATTGCATTGAACCAAATGTTATAATTTTTGCACATTTTTCTTCTCCATATTTTTTTTGTACATATTTTATAATTTCATCACGTCCAGAATCTGCAAAATCTATATCTAAATCTGGCATTGAAATCCTAGTTGGGTTTAAAAATCTTTCAAACAATAAATCGTATTTTAATGGACAAACATCAGTTATCCCCAAAGTATATGCTACCATTGAACCTGCCCCTGACCCTCTACCAGGTCCTACAGGAATTTTTTGTTTTTTGGCATATTCTATAAAATCTGATACTATTAAAAAATATGATGTAAAACCCATACTGTTTATGACATAAAGCTCATGTTCTAATCTTTTTTTTGCCTCATCTTTAATTAAACCATATCTTTTTATAAGTCCCTGATAACAAAGTGTTTTAAGATATTGTAAATCAGATTTGTATGTGTTCGGTACATGAAATTTAGGCAAAAGTAATTTATTATTTATTACAATATTAATTTTATTTGTTATTTCTAAAGTGTTTTTTATAGCTTCTGGTATATAAGAAAACGTTTTAATCATGTCTTCAGCACTTCTATAATAAAAAAGATCTGAATTGAAACGAAGTCTCCTATTATCATTTAGCATTTTGCCTGTTCCTATGCAGAGTAAAATATCATGAATTTCATGATCCTCTTTTCTTAAAAAATGACAATCATTAGTCGCAACAAGAGGGATAGTAGTTTTTTTTGATAATGAAATTAGATCTGGTATTATTTTTTGTTGATCATTTAAACCATTATCCATAATTTCTATGTAAAAATTATCCTTACCGAAAATATCACGATACTCTATTGCTTCTCTATATGCTTTTTCAAAATCTCCTTTAAGTAAAGCTGCAGCAATTGCTCCAGCAAGACAACCAGAAAGAGCAATGATACCATTATTATGTTTTTTTAATATTTCTTTATCAACTCGAGGTTTGTAATAAAAACCTTCAATAAAACCTATACTTGTTATTTGTATAAGATTTTGATACCCTTCAATGTCTTTTGCTAAAAGAGTCAAGTGATTATAATTATTATGCCCAATAGTGTCCTTGTTTTTATTACTTTTATCAAAACGAGATTTTGGCGCAACGTATATCTCACAACCAATGATTGGTTTTATTTTACTTCGTTTTGCTGTCCAATAAAATTCCATTGCTCCATACATATTGCCATGATCTGTGATGGCGATGGCAGGCATTTTATATTCGTTAGCTATTAAATTAAATAGTTCGCCAGGTTCACCTTTATCATTAACGAGCTTGCATGCTCCATCAAGAAGAGAATATTCAGTATGATTATGTAAATGTACGAACTCAGATTTCACAATTAACGCTCCATATAATAGATATTAATTAACAATTGCAGGATCATCAGAATACAAAAAAAGTTTATTACATCGTTTATATGTCCGCTTGCCTTAAAACTCTATTCAATCTTACTTATAATTTATAATATTTATAATAAATTTTGAATGATAAAAATGATCTAACACTTGTTAAAGTTTAACATATTTATATCACAAATCTATCCTTAATTATATATAATATAAATGATACAAAACTTTAAAAGAAATTAAAATATATTTGCAAGAATTTGACTATTATACAAAACATTTGATATAAAATTATTGTGAAATTGTGTAGTTTTTTTTATAGAGATAAAAAGCGTGTTTATAAATTATATTTAAATAAACAAAATAAAATTGCTAAAAAGAAATTCTCTTCTGTTCCTTTTGGTAGTCGTATTGTTTTTGTGCCGCATTGTATGCGAAATTCGGAAGCTTGTGTTGCTATTGAAAATGATAGTTACTACGTTTGTAGAGAATGTTGTGGTTGTAAAATAAGTAAAATAAGCAAACTCATAAAGAAATTAAAATATAGATCCTTATACATTGTTAAAGGTAGCAGCGTAGTAGGTAAGATTATCAAAGAAAAAGAACCTAAAGCCATAATTGGTATTGCATGTTTCTTTGAAGGTAATCAAGTGTTTAAAAAAATATTAAAAAAAAAAGATATAGCAACACAATTTGTGCCGCTTATGAAAGATGGGTGCTCAGGTACAGATATAGATATGAAAAAAATGGAAGATATATTATATCTAACTACGGATTAATATAGCATATCATATTGAATATGAATACTGGATGTTATGAATGTGATATGATATAGAATTTTCAATTGTATGCCTGTTGAAATCTAAATCTAAAAAAGAAAAGAATAAAATAAATATTAAAAAAATATTAGTTGTGTGGTATTTTTGGTATTTTTAAAGAGGGGATCTATAAAAAGATGACAAAATTTAGTGAATTAAATTTATCACATGAGGTTATTAAAGCTATTAAAGATTTTGGTTTTTTAGAAGCTACTCCTATTCAAAGTCTTGCTATTCCAAAAATGATGAAAGGCATAGATATTATTGCTCAAGCACAAACTGGAACTGGTAAAACTGCAGCTTTTGGTATTCCAATTTTAGAGAGAATTGATACAAAAATTAGAGTTGTGCAGACTTTAATTTTATGTCCAACAAGAGAGCTTGCTATACAAGTTGCAAGAGAATTAAAACTTTTATCAAAATATAAAAATGGTATTAACATAGTTCCAGTTTATGGTGGTCAGCCTATTCAAAAACAAATCATAGATCTTTCAAGAGGATCACAAATAGTTATAGGTACTCCTGGAAGACTTATAGATCATTTGGAACGAAAAACATTAAAACTTTGTGATGTTTCTATCGTAGTTTTAGATGAAGCAGATGAAATGCTTGATATGGGATTTAGAGATGATATAGAAATCATTTTAAAAAATATTCCACAAAAAAGACAAACAGCTTTTTTTTCAGCAACTATGCCTAAAGAATTTTTATTACTAACAAAAAAATATCAATATAATCCGGAAATAATTAAAATTTTGGACAAAAAATCTACGGTACCTCTTATAGAACAATACTATTTTGATATAAAAGAGTATCAAAAATCAGAAGCTCTTAAAAGATGCCTAGATATGTATGACCCTAAGCTTTCTATTATTTTTTGTAATACTAAAAAAAGAGTTGATGAGGTTAGGTATTTTCTTCAAGCAAAAGGATATATTGCAGATGCACTACATGGTGATATGAGTCAAACTCAAAGAGATAGAGTAATGTCTAAATTTAGAACTGGTGCAATAGAATTTCTTGTAGCCACTGACGTTGCAGCTAGAGGTATAGATGTAGATAACATAAATATGGTTTTTAATTATGATATTCCAAAAGATGATGAGGATTATGTGCATAGAATTGGTAGAACCGGTAGAGCAGGTAAAACAGGTAAAGCATACAGTTTTGTTTCTGGAAAAGATGTTTATAAACTTAAAAATATTCAAAAATATACTAAAGTAAATATAAAAAAGCTTCAAGTTCCATCTCTCACTGATATAGAAATTGCGAAAATGACAGTAATATCTAATAAAGTAAATGGAATATTAAAAACCAAAAATATAGAAAAATACATAAATTTGGCAAAAACTCTAGTTTCAGATGAAAACACTTTTTTAGATATCATTGCAGCCCTATTAAAGATTATGTTTGTTGGATTAGAAGAAAAAATAACAAAATACTATCCAGAAGTTGATATTTTTGGAAATGATAGTAAAACATTAAATAATCAACGTCTTACTCCTGTTGTAAGGAACAACACCACTATGGTAAAATTATTTATCAATATAGGTAAAAAGGATAACATAAAGGTAAGAGATTTTGTTAAAATTGTAACTGAAAAAGTTGGTATGAATCGTAATTCTATAGGTTGTATAAAAACACTTGACAACTTTTCGTTTATGGATGTTAATAAAAAATACGTTAATAATGTGATAAACACTTTTAACAATAAAAGTATTAAAACAAAAAAGATATATATTAAAATTGCACAAAAAAATCAACGTAAACTAAACTTAAGTAAAAAAAAGATTTTTTAAATTGGGTTTATTGCAAAATTTGAAATTATGAATACGCAAAAATCATTAATTAAATGAAGTTTTAGGATTAGGAATTGATACTTAAAGATGGTGTATACTTTAAAAACTTTTTTTATGGTTTCTGCTTTAGAATAAGGAAAAGTAAAATATATATCTTTTAAAATTTAACTAATTATAAATAAAGTAATTCATTGCTTATAAATACTTTCTGACTGATGTATAAAAAAATGTATGGTCAAAACTTTTTAATAGATAACAATATAGCACATAATATAGTTAAAGCAGCCAATTTGACTAAAGACGATAATGTTTTAGAAATTGGTCCAGGGAAAGGTATTTTAACCAAAATTATATTACCATTAGTTGATTATTTAATCTGTATAGAAATTG
Organism: Endomicrobium sp.; assembly: GCA_031273925.1. Classification (GTDB taxonomy): domain Bacteria; phylum Elusimicrobiota; class Endomicrobiia; order Endomicrobiales; family Endomicrobiaceae; genus Endomicrobiellum. Next base: position 108,454 of record JAISQW010000005.1, read on the forward strand.
ACACAAAGTTATGTAAACAATTAGAGTATTTTTTTGCTTCTTGTGCTATTAAAAATGTCAAAATAGTAAATTACGATTTTCTCAAATATTGTATTCCAGATAATAAAAAATTCAAAATTATTGCTAATTTACCTTATAATATTGGTACGGCTATAATTCAAAAAATTTTACCGATTTCAAACTGGAATACTGCAATTTTTATGCTTCAAAAAGAAACAGTTTTAAAACTTACAGCAAATCCTGATGACAAAAACTATGGATACATTTCCATTTTTACTTTGTACTATTCAGATTGTACTATTTTATTTAATGTTTCGGCAAAATGTTTTAATCCTTCGCCAAAATCAACAATTACATCTTCTGTCATAAAATTAACAAATAAATTTTCAAAACCTCCTGATCCACTTTTTTTTTACTTTATAAAACATGTTTTTAGTACACGTAGAAAAACTATTTTGAACAGTATTTGTTCTTTTAAGGGATTACAGAAGCAGCAAGTTAGAAAAATTCTTGATAATTTAAAAGTAGATTCGTTTTTGAGACCAAATCAATTGTCAATATCAGATTTTTTAAAGTTGACTGAAGAAATAAAAAAGTATATAATTCCGCAGATATGAATACTATATGTATGTTTTATAGTATTGTAAGTTATCAATACGTGTTGATAACTTGGAGATTTTGTATGGATGTTTCTGTTTTTAATTTATGGCAAAAAATAACAAATGATCTTAAATTATTAATAACATCAGAGACTGATAGTTTATGGATTTCTCCAGTTGAACCATTATCTTTTAAAAATAATATTTTCACTTTACAGTTTCCAAATATTTACTTTTTACAGTTGATAATAAATAATCAACAAAAAAATATTGAACATACTTTATTAAATTTTTGCGATCAGAGTATAACTTTAAAATTCAAATTCCAGGAAAATATATTACAAAAAAAAGAAGAAATTTCTAGCAACAATTATGGACATATATTTCAATTTATAATTAAAGTACAAAAAGATCACATAAATCCTAAATATTTTTTTGTTGGTTTGGTTGGAGATGCATCAAATAGATTTGCTCATGTATGGTCAGAATCAGTAGCAAAAAGTCCAGGAAAACAGTTTAATCATTTGTTTATGTATAGTGGTGTTGTAGTACCTGGTAAAGCACATTTATTTTATGCTATAGATAATTATGTAAAGAAGAATTCGATGCCAAATTTAAAAGTTTTGTGTGTTACATGTGAGAAATTTGTTACGGAATTTATAGAGTCAATTCGTTTTGATAAAGTGGCTTCTTTTAAAAGTAAATATAGAAATTTAGATTGTTTATTGATTGATGATATACAACCACCCGACTTAGAAAGAAGAATAGCAATATTTAAAAAAAAATACGATGTGGAAAAAATATATATCCCAAATGATGTTAATCTTTACACAACAGCTCAAATTAAATCAAATATAAGACAACTTAAAGGATCACTTTTAAAAATAACAGCTTTTTCTTTATTTACAGTAACACCATTAACTGTTGATTCTGTTAGAAAAATGTTGAAAGATATTATTAAGATTGATAACTATATACATATAACTATAAAAAATGTACAAAAGATTGTTTTAGAAGATTTTAATATCAATATAAAAGATATGCAATCTAAACGTAGAACAAATACTATTGCATTTCCTAAACAAATTGCAATGTATCTCACAAAAACTCTTACTGATAAATTTTCAACGAGTGTTATAGATTATGTTTTTTTTGGCAAAAGAAATCGTTCTACAGTAATGCATGCATGTAATAAAATAAAGGATAAAATTACTTCTGATCTTTATTTTAATGCTAAAATAAATCAAATTATCAAAAATTCCGAAATGCAAATTAATATTTTCTTATATAAAAAAATGAAAAAAAAGATATATTATCATTATAGGATCTAATTATTTTTATACTATGAGCTGCCATAGTCTAGTTGGCTTAGGACATCGCTCTCTCAAGGCGAAGATCACGGGTTCGAATCCCGTTGGCAGCAAGAGAAAAGTATATATCAATTCATTATTTTTGCGCCCATAGCTTAATTGGATAGAGCATTTGACTACGAATCAAAAGGTTGAAGGTTCAACTCCTTCTGGGCGCGTTTCTCCACGTATATATGTATACAAATTCAATAGTATTATTAATTTATATTTAAAAAATATTTTTACAAGTAGAAAATTACAATATTTGTTAGTGTTTTTTAATGTATGATATTCAAGTTTTTACTTGTATGTTTTGCAATTAAAATTTTAGTAATTTCTATATGACTAAAATGAGACTAATTAATATGTGGAGGAATTTAAAAAGTGTCTATAGTAGTAATGAAATTTGGAGGATCATCTGTTGATGGTATAGATAGAATAAAGTATGTTGCCCAAAAGATAATATCAAAAAAAAAAAATAATGAAATAGTTGTTGTAGTTTCAGCATCTGGAAATAGTACAGATAATTTGATTAAAAAGGCGAAAAAAATTACTTCATTCCCATCTTTGAGGGAAATGGATATGCTGCTTGCAACTGGTGAAATGGTTTCTACTTCACTTCTTACAATTATGCTTAATTCTATGGGGCAAAAAGCAATTTCTATGACAGGTCCTCAGGCAGGAATATTAGCAGATAATAATTATACGTGTGCAAAAATCAAAAAAATTAAAATTAATAGAATTAAAAATTGTCTTTTAAGTGGAAATATTGTTATAGTAGCAGGATTTCAGGCTTTAAATGTTAATGGTGATATAACAACATTAGGTAGGGGTGGATCTGATTTAACTGCAATAGCTTTATCAGCTAGTTTAAAAGCTAATTTGTGTGAAATATACTCAGATGTAGAAGGTGTATATACAGCTGATCCAAATATTGTAAAAACTGCTAAAAAAATAGATTGTTTATCCTATGATGAAATGCTTGAAATGGCTGGTGCAGGAGCACAAATATTGCAACCAAGAAGTATTATAGTTGCAAAAAAATTTGGTATTGTAATACATGCAAGAAATACATTTAGTAAAAATCCTGGAACTGTAATAACAAGTGAACAAAATATAAGGAGAAAAAATATGGAAACGTTATTAATTTCAGGAATAACTTCAGATAAAAATAGAGTAAAGTTTACAGTAAGAAATTTACCTAAAGGTCATAATATAGTTTTAAAAATATTTGATAAACTTGCAAAAGTGAATATCGACGTAGACATGATTATTCAATCTTCAATTTTGAATAAAAAAAACGATATTATATTTACTGTAAATAAACAAAATATGGAAAAAACACAAACAGAACTTAATAATATTTTTTTGCCAAAATTGAATTTTGTGAAAATAATACGTAATGAACGAATTGCGAAAATTTCAATTATAGGAGTAGGAATAAAAGAAAATTATAATGTAATTGCAAAAATGTTCAATATTTTTTACAAAAACAAAATTAATATTGAAATGATTAACACTAGTGAAACCATAATATCGTGTATTGTTGATAAATTTAATATGATAAAAGCAGTAAAAGAACTACATGAAAGTTTTGAAATTTTTATGAAAAGATAACGATATTTACAAATTTTAAAAAATATTTTAATAAAATTTTTATTGTCAATGTAATTACAGTTTTTTTAACTTAAAAAATGCATCTATCTTACTTTTGTGTATAATTTTTATTTTTCAATCCAAATGCATTATATAAATAATAATTATAATGCCACATAGTATATAGCGACCAATTAATATTATAAATTTACTAAAAGACTTTGATGAACATCCTATTTGGATTTCTTGCGAAATAATGTATTTTGGTACAATCCAAAATACAAAAATACCACTACCTAATGCACAAAAAGGTATAAGATGAAGAGAAAGTATATCAATAATTTTTTTTATATTACCAACAACAAAACACTTACACGTTAGTATTATCGTTACACATACAAGTAATACAGCTAACCAACGAACTATTTTAAATTTATTTTGTAATACTTCGATTACAACTTCAAGCATTCCTATAAGTGAAGTTATAGCAGCTAAAAATATTGCAAAAAAGAAAATAAACATCAAAATTTTGCCTAACGGTATACTTTTAAAAATTTCAGGCATTGTAATAAATAATAAAGATGGTCCGCTGTTTAGATCTTTTCCAAAAGCAAATACGGCAGGTATTATTAATAATGCTGCAATTATAGAAGCAATTGTATCTAAAATAACAATATGTTTAGCTGATGAAATTATATCTTGTGTTTTTTGCGCATAGGAACCATATACAATCATAGTAGATCCCCTTATTGATAAAGAATAAAAAACTTGTCCCAAAGCAGCCATCCAAGTTGTAGTATTAAATAAACAATTCCATTTTGGAGTAAAAAGATATTTGTATCCATCTATTGAATTTGGAATAAAAAAAACTCTTACTGCTAAAATTAAAAGAAGTATAATAACAGCTGGAATCATAAACTTACATAATTTTTCGATACCTTTTTCAATCCCCCATGCCATTGCCAGACCTGTTAATATAATACTTATAACTATCCATAACAACACATTTGTATCATTCATTGTTTTGAAATACTGTACACTATCTGTAACATAGAATGCTGAACCATTACCTGCACCTATGACAAATCTTATAACCCAAGATACAACTAAAATATATCCTATAGCTTGTACTAAAGAAACTAGTACACACAACCATCCAAAAAATTCACCAAATCTTCCATTTTTACCAGTCAACTCTAAAGCTTTTTTGAAAGCATTCACTGGACCCGATTTTGTGAGTCTACCAATAGTTATTTCTCCAATCACTGCTACAAATCCAAGAATTGCTAAACAAATAATATATGGAATTATGAACGTTGCTCCACCAAACTCACATACACGATATGGAAAAAGCCATATATTTCCTAACCCTATGGCTGATCCTGCAGCAGCAAAAATTAATCCCCATTTCGATGAAAAAAAATCTTTTGCTGAATTCATTAATATTTCTCCAAAAGGTACTAAATTATATTTAAATATAAATAAATATATAATAAAAATGTATTATAATAAATTTCGCTGTCCACTGTCCATTATGTACTGAAGATTTTCACACAAATCACACAGTATTATAGAAATGAAGAAGAATACTATGATATTTTATCTAGCTTTTTCATAATAAATGGTTATCATATCATCTATTGACAAATATGTATTTCTTTGGATATACTACAATTCATCCGTCACAAAATTGATTGGTAGATTATTTTGCGGTTTAATTTATGATTATAAATAAGTAAGATAAAAAAAGGAAAAGGTTTTTAAAAATGAAAAGAACATTTCAGCCGAATAAGAATAGAAGGAAAAATAAGATTGGATTTAGGGCAAGAATGGCAACACCTGGTGGAAGAAAAATTTTAAGTGCTCACAGAAGAAAATGCCGTAAGATAATTAGTGCATAATACTTTTTTACCTACTTATTATTAACATATAATGTTATGGATAAAAAAAATGTGGATATATTTTTGACAGATATCAACAAAAAAAGTAGTTTCGCTGGGAATTCTTTTACGTATTTTGAGCGATTACATTTCAAAAAAGATTTTAAAAAAGTATTTAAAAGTGGTTTGAAGTTTGAAAATAATAAGATAAAAATTTTTGTTTATGATAGAAATGATGGCCACACTACAAGAAGATTGGGTGTTGTTACATCAAAAAAATTAGGTACAGCTGTTAAAAGAAATAAAATAAAAAGAAGGCTAAGAGAGATTTTTAGAAGCATTAAAGGCTCACTAAAACCAGGTTTGGATTTGATTTTCATTCAAAAAATTGAAGTATTAAACTACAGTAGTTTAAAAAAGAGTATTGTAGATTTGTTTGATAAATATGGTTTTATTGCAATAAAAATAATAAGTAATAAATGATAAAGTAAAAAAAGAGTAGTAAGAAATAGGTGTAATTTAGGTATAATAAATGAAATATTTTGTTCTTTTTTTTATTAAATGTTATAGGTTTATTTTTCAATATTTTCCGCCAAAATGTCGCTTTTATCCAACTTGCTCTATTTATGCTTATAAAGCCTTGAACTTATATGGTTTATTTAAAGGTTTGTATTTAACATTTATGAGGATTATTCGTTGTAATCCGTTTTGTAGCGGTGGTTTTGATCCAATTCCTCTGTTGAAAAAAGTACCAAAAAAAAATGCAATTATAAAAAAGGATTAAAATTAAATGCAAAAAAATTATCTTATGTTTGTATTTTTTTCAATTGTTACAGTTATTGTTTGGGTTTTTCTATCTTCTTCGCTTTCTACACAAAAACAAATACATAGAAATATATTAAAATCTCAAGTTATAAGCGTACAGCAGAACCATAAAGCAATTTGTGATACAATAAATAAAGAAGAGCCACGTGAAGAATTAATTAATATTGAAACCAAATATTATAAAGCTATTTTTACAAACAAAGGAGCAGCAATATTAAAATGGTTCATTAAGGAAAAAAATAATAAATGCATAGATTTAATTTTTCCTGGATCTCCAGCTTTTATGTCTAATTTTCAGGATAAAACCTACAAGATTATTTCGATCTCTAAAAATAAAATAATATTTGAATGTCTTTTAAATGAAGGATTGAAAATTACAAAAATTTATCATTTATCTGATCATTATATGCATAATTTAAATATTATAATTGAACAAAATGGTGGTGTTATTGAAGATGTTTCATCAATAGAGTTAAAATATGGCCCTGGATTAGGATTGAATAATAAGGAAATCAAAGAAAATATTGCTACAACTAGAGTCATGGCGTACACAAAAGAAAATCCAAATAAACTTGAAAAAATCAAAAATAATTCAGAAGTTGTTTTCTTTCATAAATGGGTTTCCTTAGATAACAGATATTTTCTTGCTGCTTTTATACCTAAGCAATCTACTGAATTTGATAAAATTGTTGCATCGAGATCTAGTAAAAAACATCCTTATTCTGTAAGTTTAATTGCAACTATCCCTAAAAATGTTGCTAAAATTGAGTATTCTGTAGACTTTTATCTTGGACCTAAGGGGTATATGCACTTAAAAAGTTATAATCTTGATTTAGAAAAAATCGTAGATTTTGGTTTTTTTGGGTTTCTAGGTAAATTTGCTTTTAAAATTTTAACACTATTTCATAAATTAACACATAATTACGGTTGGGCAATTGTGTTTGTTACAGCTCTTGCTCAAGTTTTGATTTTGCCGTTAACTTTAAAAAGTTTTAAATCTATTTCAGCTATGAAGCGCATACAACCCTTAATAAAAGATATACAAATAAGATATAAAAATAATCCTAAACGGATTCAAATAGAAATTTTGAATATTTACAGATCTCAAAAAGTTAATCCTTTAAGTGGGTGTTTCCCTATGCTTTTGCAATTACCTATTTTTTGGGCATTTTTCACGATGTTAAGAAATTCTTATGAATTAAGAAATGAAAAATGGATTTTTTGGATAAAGGATTTATCTGCTGCAGATCAGTTTATACATTTTAATTTTTTTGATTTTAACCTTCTTCCAATATTAATGGGTATAGCTATGTTTTTTCAACAAAAAATGACAACAACAGATTCGGATTCAATGCAAAAAAAAATAATGTATATTATACCTATAGTATTTACTTTTATGTTTTGGTCATTCCCATCGGGTGTTGTTATTTATTGGATCACTAATAGCATAATTTCAATGCTTGAGCAGTATTTAGTAACAAAAAAAATCTTTGTTACTAAAACATAGTTAAGAGCGTGTTATTGAATGAATGAATATGTAAAAAGAAAATATTGTATAGAAAAAACTATTTACTAATACACTGTGTTATAGTATATATTAGTATAGTTATATTTACTAGTGTATTGTATATGGAGAGGTGGTCGAGTGGTTTATGACAATAGTCTTGAAAACTATAATAGAAAACATCTATCGTGGGTTCGAATCCCTCCCTCTCCGATTTTTAACTAACAATGTTATTTAATAAGTAAATAGGCGTATTGTTTTTATATGAATGGATGGTAAATAAAAAATGTTAGAGGAATTTTCCTACGGTGCAATAATTTACAAGATTCAAAACTGTAAACCTATTTTTTTGCTTGTATGTTCAAAATCTAAAATTTGGGGATTTCCTAAAGGTCATAGTGAAAATGGTGAAAATAAAATTGAAACAGCAAGGAGAGAAATTTTTGAGGAAACAGGCATTAAAAATATTAGATTTATTAAAAATTTTGTCCAAGAAGATATCTATCTAATAAAGAAAAAACATATCAGTATTCCAAGATACATTTTAAAAAAAACTTTTTTTATTATAAAACATTCTGTATATTTTCTTGCTTTTGTAATTCATAGTGACTTATTAAGTTTTGATAAAAATGAAATAGTTGAATTAAAATGGGTAAATATAAAACAATCACAAAATTTACTTTCTTTTGATAGTCAAAAAAGAATTATAAATTTAGCATATAAATCTATAAATCAATTTAAAAAGGAGGACAACTATGAGCAATCCACTTTTAAAGAATAATACTTTTTTCCAATCAATTAAGGGCATTGATGATATTATGACAATTCAAGGCGTAGTAAATAAAAGTATAATTTTATGGATTTTACTTGCAATGAGTTCATTTTATTCATGGGTTCATCCAAATGTAATTGCGCCTTTATTATTGTATATATCTTTTATGGCTTTTTTTTTAGCAATAGTTTTAATATTTAAAAAAACAACAGCACCATTTTTATCACCTCTTTATGCTATATGTGAAGGTTTTATTTTGGGTAGTGTTTCTTTATATTTTGAAAAATTATTTCATGGTATTGTTTTTAATGGAATTTTTCTGACAATTTGTAGTTTATTCTGTATACTCGCAGCATACAAAACTGGTATGTTGAGAGCTACATCAAAATTTAGAAAGATTTTAATGATTTCAGTATTTACGATATCTTTTGTTTATATAATTGACTTTTTTTTAAATCTTTTTTTTGGTGGAAATTTACAGTATCTTCATAATTCTTCTAATTTTAGTATTGCTATCAGTTTTATAATTACAATTATTGCATCGTTTAGTCTTGTTATAGATTTTGATTTAATTGAACAAAGTGTTCAGTATGGTCTACCTAAATATATGGAATGGTATAGTGCGTTTTCTATTATGGTAACGCTGATATGGCTTTACATAGAAATTATTAGACTTTTATTTAAACTTAACAATAGAAATTAGAAAATTTTTATAATATGAATTTATGTTAAAAAAAACGTTTTTTTTAGAGTCTATTTATAACGTAGATTTTTTACAAGCTAGTATTGCTGAAGTTGTTTTTACAGGAAGATCGAATGTTGGTAAAAGCAGTATTATCAATATCTTATGTTCACAAAAAAAACTAGCTAAAACATCAAAAAATCCTGGAAGTACGAAAAGTATAAATATTTACGGTGTTACTAAAAAAAAATGGATAATAGATTTACCTGGATATGGCTATGCAAAAACAAGTTTTAGAAATAAATTATTTTTAAGTAAAATATTGAAAAATTATATAATCGAAAGAAAAAGCAAAAAAAAGGTTTATATAGTGATTGATGCTTTTGTAGGACCTACTAAATTGGATTTTTGTATGGCTAATAAGCTCATTGACAAAAATCTTACATTTAAGGTGATTGTAAACAAATTTGATAAAGTTATAAACATAAATGTAAATACAAAGAACGAAATGAAAAAAGAACTTGCAAAAAAGTTTATTGTTAATGAATCAGATATATTTATTTTAAGTGCAAAAAGCCAAGATCGAGAATTAGATAAATTAAAAAGTGATATCACGAATTTTTTATTTTAATTTGTTATTTTTACGTTCATTATTAAAAGTGAGTAAATGTTAATAAATTATACTGTAATACAAAAATGTAAAAAGATAATGATTTTATAGAATATGTTGTTTTTTATGTCATGACGTGAAATTTGCTTTTATATAAAAAGTACTTTTTGAATTCATAGTTTTGGTAAGTTTCAATTATGATTACTTAAATATAAAACACTATGATTATTTTTGTAATGCAAAATAAATAATAACTTATCTTTTAATTCTTTAGCTTTTATTATTTTAAATCATTTTTTTGTGTATAATAGAATTGAAAAATTAATTTAAAAAATATACAATTCTAAAGAGTTTTACTAAAAGGAAAATTAACAATGAATAATCAGGAGGAGATAAATCTTACTTTAGTACGTAAAGGTAAAGTAAGAAATGTGTACGATTTAGGTCAAAATTATTTGATAGTTGCTTCAGATAGGATATCTGCTTTTGATAATATTATACCTACTATAATTCCTAATAAGGGTAAAATATTACATAAGCTTTCGATGTTTTGGTTTGATTTTATACAAGGTATAATTCCAAATCATCTTATTACCGGTGATTTTAATACTTTTCCTGTGAAACTAAAACAATATGATTATTTACGCGATAGAGCAATGATAGTCAAAAAAGCTAATAAAATTAATATTGAATGTATAGTTAGAGGTTATATTACTGGTTCTGCTTGGAGAGAGTATCAAAAATCAGAAACGTTTTGTGGTATAAATTTACCTCCAGGTTTAAAAGAATCCTCAAGGTTACCAAATCCAATTTTTACACCATCTACTAAGAATGAAAATTCTGGACATGATGTGAATATTTCTTTTGCTGATATGGTAAAAGAAGTTGGTGAAGAAATTGCATATAAATTACAAGAAATTTCTATTAGATTATATAAAAAAGTAAATGAATATTCACTCTTAAAAGGTATAATAGTTGCAGATACAAAACTTGAATTTGGATTTTACGATGATCAATTAATGCTGATTGATGAACTTTTTACTCCAGATTCTTCAAGATTTTGGGAGATTTGTGAATATAAAGATGGTAGATCACAAAATAGTTTAGATAAACAGTATGTAAGAGATTATCTTGAATTTATAAAATGGGATAAAGTATCACCAATTCCTGTATTACCGAAAATTATTATTAAAAAAACACTAGAAAAATATATTAGTGTATATGAAAGATTAACTGGGAAAAAATTTTGATGTTTGGCATAGAAATTTTTACAAAAGAATATTTTAAAAATTCGTTTGGTGAACGTTTGTTATTAGATGTTTATGAATTTGGTTTTAAAGATATTAAAAAAATTCAACGTTCTACATTGTATCTTATGGATGGTGATTTAAAGTATAAAGATGTTTTAGTTATATCTAAAAAATTGTTAATTGACAAAGTTACAGAATTTCATATTATAAAACAATATTCTGCATCAAAATATAAGATTATGGATTTTAAGATTCTTCCTCCAATTTCTTCTTCATCATTTTCTGCAATTGAAGTTTGGTACAAAAATAGTGTTACTGACACGCTTGTAGAGAGCATAGGAAAAGCTATGAAAGATTTGAATATTAAGAAGAGTATTAATGTCAAAATTGGATATAAGTATTATTTTTATGGTACTCTATTATCACCAAGAACTTTGAATAATATAGCTATAAAATTATTAGTTAACAAGTTAATTCAAGAATATAATGTAATAAAATGATAATTAAAAGTATAGTTGGTTGTAAAATTATTAAGCTCCTAAACTTATCATATAAACAATTAAATGAATTTAGTAGAAGTATGAATTTGTCATTGTCTCTTTTAGAGATGATTAAAATAAAAAGTTATTTCAAAAAAATTGCAAGAAATCCTACTGATATTGAATTGGAAACTATAGCTCAAACTTGGAGTGAACATTGTAAACATAAGACATTAACTGGAATAATCAAATATACTGAAAAAAAAAACGGGAGAAAAAAAATAAGAGTTTTTAATAACCTTTTAAAAGAGACTATTTTTAGAGCTACGATTGAGTTAAATAAAAAACAATGTTTATCAGTTTTTAAAGATAATGCAGGTGTTGTTGAATTTGATCATAAAAATGCTGTTGCTTTTAAAGTTGAAACTCACAATCATCCAGCAGCTCTTGAACCTTATGGCGGAGCTGCAACTGGTATTGGTGGTGTAGTAAGAGATATTTTAGGGGTTGGGCTTGGTGCAAAACCTGTAGCTGCTACTAGTGTTTTTTGTTTTGCTAATCTAGATATAAAAAAATCTCAAATCCCTACTGGAGCATGTCATCCTAAAAGAATAGCAAAAGGAATAATTTCCGGTGTAAGAGATTATGGTAATAAAATTGGTATACCTATAGTAAATGGTGCTACTTGTTTTGATGATGGATATATTGTTAATCCTCTTGTTTTTTGCGGTGCGATTGGAATAATTCCACAAAAAAGAATAGAAAAAAAAATTTGTGCAGGAGATTTAATTTTAATTGTTGGTGGAAAAACTGGCAGAGATGGTGTTCATGGAGCAACATTTTCTTCAATAAATCTTGATCAACAATCTAATATAAATGCAGTACAAATAGGAAATCCTATAGTAGAAAAAAAAATTTTAGATGTTATGCTTAAGGCAAGAGATTTAAATTTTTATAAAGCTGTTACCGATTGTGGTGCAGGAGGTTTATCTAGTGCTATTGGTGAACTTGCCGAACAAACAGGGGCAGTTGTCTACTTAGATAAAGTACCTGTAAAATACAGTGGACTTCGTCCATGGGAAATATGGATTTCAGAATCACAAGAAAGAATGGTTATTGTTGTAGAACGTAAAAATAAGAAAAAAATAATTAAAATATTTAATGAAGAAAATGTTGAAGCTACTTTTATAGGAGAATTTACAAATAGTAAAAAGTTAGTGCTTATGTATAAGAACAACATGTTAGCTAACATGGATATGTTTTTTATCCATAAAGATCTACCAAAACCTGTAAGATATGCATCTTATACCATAAAGAATGAGCAAGTACAGGAACCAATTAAATTACATTCTTTTGAAATACTAAAATTATTAAAATATTTACTTGCAGATTTAAATATTTGTTCAAAAGAATGGATTATAAGACAATATGACCATGAAGTACAAGGACAAACCATTATAAAACCGTTACACGGTAATACCATAGAAACATCTGGACATGGTGATGCAAGCGTTATTTTCCCATATACTATTGTTAAAGCCACAAAAAAAGGTATAGTTTTATCTAATGGCTTGAATCCTAGATATGGTAAAATAAATACATATAAAATGGCTGCTTCAGCTATAGAAGAATCTTTGAGAAATGCTGTCTCAGTTGGAGCTGATATTGATAAGATTTCAATTTTAGATAATTTTTGTTGGGGAGATACTGATAAATCTAAAATTTTGGGAAGCTTAATATATGCAGCAAAAGCCTGTTATGATATGTCAAAAGCATTTTGCGTACCTTTTATATCCGGTAAAGATAGTTTACATAATGAATATTTTATTGATAAGAATAAATATTCTATACCTCCAGTTCTTCTTATTTCTGCTATTGGAATTATAAATGATGTAACTAAGACAGTTACTATGCCTTTTAAAAAAGAAAATAATAAAATTTATATACTTGGTGTTACAAGAAATGAACTTGGTGGATCTATGTTTACAAAATTTAAAAATATTAAAAATGGTATTATTCCCGTAGTATATTATGCAGAATCGAAAATTATAATGAAAAAAATTTATGAAACAATAAGTAAAAATTTAATTGAATCGTGTCATGATTGTTCTGATGGTGGACTCGCCGTTGCTGTAAGTGAAATGTCTTTTGCATCAAACAAAGGTGTAAAAATAAACATTGACACTGTTAAAACAGAACCAAAAGATTCATTAACTGTAACTGAAATAATGTTTTCTGAATCAAATGGGAGATTTATTGTTGAAGTAAAACCAGAAAATGAATTTAAGTTTAAAAAAATTTTTAAAAATTTAATTTTTTCTGAGATTGGTTATATAATTAACGAAGATGTAATAATTTTTGAAAGCAAAAAACACAAATTGAAAGTGAAAGAAAAATTAAGTGTACTTTCCAATTTTTGGCGTAGAAATATTAATTTATGATGATATTTTGTTAAGAAATTATATGAAAAAGATAAAGGTCCTAATTCTTAGAACAGCAGGTACAAATTGTGATTATGAAACACAGTTTGCTTTCGAATTATGTGGTGCTATTGCAGAACGTATACATATTAATTTACTTATAGAAAATAGAAATAAAATCTTTGATTATAACATTTTAGCTCTTCCAGGTGGTTTTTCTTATGGTGATGATATTGCTTCAGGTAAGATATTAGCAAATGAACTTAAATATAAACTTGGAGATAAAATAAAAAAATTTGCGTTAAATGGTAATCCAATAATAGGTATATGTAATGGTTTCCAGGTTTTATCTAAAATGGGTTTATTGCCAAATCCAAAAATACTTAAACAATCTTTTACTCTTACATACAATGATTCAGGAAAATTTGAATGTCGTTGGGTTTATTTAAAAAAGGAAAAAGTGAAAAATTGTTGCATATGGGTAAGAAATATTCCAAATTTAATTAGTTTACCAGTAGCTCACAGTGAAGGGAAATTCATACCTATTAATAATAAATTGATAGATATTTTAACAAAAAAAAATCAGATTGTTTTTAGATATTCAACAAAAAATGGTAATGTTGCACTAAGTTATCCTTTATCACCAAATGGTTCTGTTGGACAAATTGCTGGATTATGCAATGATAATGGAAATGTTTTTGGTCTTATGCCTCATCCTGAAAGATATATTTTTGCTTTGCAACATCCAGCAAAAGCAAAGATTAATAATGATGAATATGGATGGGGTAAATTAATTTTTCAAAATGCTGTTGATTTTATGAAGTAATTATATAAAATATGTTTTTTTGTTATATATTAAACTTTTAAATAAATTTATTTTGTTATATTAATAAAATTTTGAGGGTTAATATGAGACTTTTGATTATAGGTTCTGGAGGTAGAGAACATGCCTTATGTTATAAATTTGGAAAAAGTATTAATATAAAAAAAATATACTGTATACCTGGTAACGGTGGAACCGCAAAAATAGCTGAAAATGTGAATATACCAATAACAGATTTTGATAAATTATCATCTTTTGTTATCAAAAATAAAATAGATTTTACTTTTGTTGGGCCTGAACTACCTCTCTCTCTTGGAATAGTTGATTATTTTAAAAGCAAAGGATTAAAAATTTTAGGACCTTCAAAAATGGCTGCAAGATTAGAATCAAGTAAAATATATTCAAAAAGATTTATGTATAAATATAATATACCTACAGCACGGTATAATTATTTTACAAATATTAATGATGCTATGAATTTTTTAAAAAATCTCAAATTAAAAGAAAACGAAAAAATTGTAATAAAAGCTGATGGACTTGCTGCAGGAAAGGGTGTTTATATCTGTAAAAATAAAAGTGAAAGTAAAAATGCTATAAATCAAATTATGAATAAAAGGATTTTTGGAAATGCAGGATCTAATATAATAATAGAAGAATATATAGAAGGATATGAACTTTCATATTTAATATTTTTAGATGGTATCTCTTATTCAATAATGCCAATTTCTAAAGATTATAAACGAGCAAATAATAATGATAAAGGACTTAATACAGGTGGTATGGGTGCTTATGCCACAACATTTTCTTTCATATCAAACGATATGAATAAAAAAGTTAAACATATTATTAATAAAATTGTTAAAGGAATTATGTTAGAAAAACTTAATTATTGTGGTGTTTTGTATATTGGAATGATTTTTAAAAATAATTTTATTCCCACTGTTTTAGAGTTCAATTGTCGTTTTGGAGATCCAGAAGCTCAAGTTATTTTACCTTTATTGAAATCAGATTTATTTGATATTTGCACAGCAATTTTAGAACAAAAACTTATTAGTGTAAAAATAGATTGGAAAAGCGAGTTTTCTGTTTGTGTTGTAGTTGCATCAGATGGATATCCTGAAAGTTTTGAAAAAGGTTTTGAAATAAAAGGTATTGAAAATGTTGTAGACAAAAATGTTAAAATATTTCATTCTGGAACAGAAATAAAAAATAATAAGTTTATAACTTCTAGCGGAAGAGTTTTATGTGTTACTGCAACAGCGATGGATTGTATGAAAAGTGCAATAAATAAAGTTTACAAAAATATTAAATATATACATTTTAAAAACATGTATTATAGAAAAGATATCGGTAAAGATTACTTTTTAGATAAGTATATTTAGTATAAAACATATTTATATAATCAATATATAAAGTAGGTGGGGGAAAAGTATTTTAATAGGAGATTTTATGCAAAAAAAAGTTGATGTAGCAATTATTATAGGTTCAAAATCAGATGCTGTATTAATTAATGAGACAGTTAAAACATTAGATGAATTTAAAGTATCTTATAGTTTGAATATTGCTTCAGCCCACAGAACAGTTAAACATTTAAAAGATTGTATAAAACATGCATCAGCACATTCTAAAGTTTTTATAGCTGCTGCAGGAATGTCTGCTGCTTTACCTGGAGTTATTGCTTCTGAAACAATACTTCCTGTCATTGGAATTCCTGTAAAATGTGATTCTTTTGGCTTAGATTCTTTTTTTTCGATGCTTCAAATGCCAAAAGGTATTCCAAATGCAACTGTTTCTATAGGACGAACAGGTGCTATAAATGCAGCAATTTTGGCTGTACAAATTATAGCACTTAATGATGAAAATCTTAAAACTAAATTAAAAAATTACAGAACAAAAATGATGGAAACAATAATTAATGAAAATTTAATACTTCAAAAAAAAGGTATAAAAAAATATATCGAAGGTCTTAAATATGTTGATTGATAAATTGATAATTTCATTTAAAATAATTTAAAAAAAAAGAATAAATGAACAGGGTGGTGTTTATTAATCGTAAAGATTTGCTTGGTTTGAGGTGTATGTGTAAAAAAGATTTGCAGTTGATCTTAGATTCTGTAAAACCTTTTAAGAACATTTTTACTGGCTCTATTAAAAAGGTACCTTTGTTAATTGGGAAGACAGTTGCTACTCTTTTTTATGAACCTTCTACACGTACAAAAACATCTTTTGAAATCGCTGCTAAAAAATTATCTGCAGATGTTATTAATATTACTATAAATACTTCAAGCGTTATTAAAGGTGAAAGTCTTATAGATACTGGCAAAACACTTGAAGCAATGAAATCTGATTATATAATTATTAGACATTTTTTTGCTGGAGCTCCAGATATTTTAGCACGAAATCTTAATGCTTCAGTAATAAATGCTGGCGATGGTTTTCATGAACATCCGACACAAGCTCTTTTAGATTTGTACACTATATACGAGAACAAAAAAAAAATAGAAAATTTAAAGGTGTTAATTGTGGGTGATATTTTACATTCTAGAGTTGCAAAATCAGATATATGGGCATTAACAAAAATGGGAGCAAAAGTTGCAGTAGTTGGACCATCTACTTTAATTCCTGCAAATATAGAAGATTTTGGTGTAAAAGTATATTATGATCTAGATGAAGCTGTATGTGGAGTTGATGTTGTTAATATTTTAAGAATACAGTTTGAGCGTCAACAAGAAAATTTTTTTCCATCAATACATGAATATATTAAATTTTATCAATTAACGATGAAAAGACTTAAAATGGCTAAACCAGATGTATTGGTTATGCATCCAGGCCCTGTGAATAGAGGCATAGAGATATCTACAGAAGTTGCAGATAGTTCAAATACTTTAATAAATGATCAAGTTACAAATGGAATAGCTGTTAGAATGGCAATTCTGTATCTTTTAAAACATGAAAATAAAAAAGAATTTAATGTTTAGTTTTTAAATCTATTATGATATAGATTGTAATTTTTAATTAATAAAAATGTAAATATCGTATAAATTAAAGGCAAAATAAAATGCGTATTAAAATTGAAAATATTAGAATAATAGATCCACTAGAAAATAAAGATTTTATTGGAAATATTTTTATTGAAAATGGTAAAATAGTTCCTAAACTCACAAATAATGCTGATAATGTTATTGAAGGTAAAGGTAAAATTGCTGTTCCCGGACTTATTGACATTCATTCTCATTTAAGAGAACCTGGATATGAAAATAGAGAAACTATTTATACTGGAACACGCGCTGCTGCGAAAGGTGGAATAACAACTGTTTTTTGTATGCCAAATACTAATCCAGTTATTGATAATGTTCCAACTGTAGAGTTCATTTTATTCAAAGCAAAAAAAGAAGGCCTAGTGAATGTTTTTCCAGTTGGGTGTGCAACAAAAGGATCATATGGTTTAGAATTTTCAGAAATTGGAATTTTAAAAAAATCAGGAATTGTTGCTGTAAGTGACGATGGATACCCTATATCTAATTCACAGATTATGCGTCGTATTTTGGAATATACTAAAATGTTTAATCTTCCAGTCATTTCACATAGTGAAGATAAAGAGTTAAGTAAGAATGGTGTAATGAATGATGGTAAAAATTCTACAGCTTTAGGATTAAGAGGAATTCCAAAACAAGCTGAAGAAATTATTATAAGTCGTGATATAATGCTTGCTGAGCTTACAGGTGGTCATCTTCACGTTGCTCATGTTTCAACTGCTGGGTCTGTAGATTTAATAAAACAGGCGAAAAAGAAAAAAATAAAAATTACAGCAGAAACGTGTCCACATTACTTTACTTTAACAGATGATATTGTGAAACTTGATGATACAAATACAAAAATGTTCCCACCTTTACGAGAACAAAAGGATGTTGATGCTATAAAACAAGGGCTTGCAGATGGTACAATAGATTGCATTGCTACTGATCACGCTCCGTACACATTAGAAGAAAAAAATCAAGAATTCGATTTAGCTCCTTTTGGAATTATAGGTTTTGAAACTATTTTAAGTCTTATTTTAAATGAACTTGTTGATAAACAAATTTTAAGTCTTTCTGATGCTATAGCTAAAATGACATCTAATCCATCGAGAATTTTTAAACTTCTAAAAAGAGGATCATTGAAGAATGGAAATATTGCGGATATTACAATAATAGATCCAGAATATCATTATGAATTTAAAAAGGAAGATATAATTTCAAATGGTAAAAATTCACCTTTCATAGGTAGAAAATTTAAAGGTGGAGTGGTAATGACAATAGTGTCTGGATTTATAGTTTGGCATATATAAGATTTAATTCTACGATTTTAAAAATAGGATATTATTTTGTTTAATAAATGTATAATAATGTATAGAAGATTAGATAAAAGTTATAAAGTAATTTGTAATAAAAAAATTAGTACTAATTATTTTAAATTAAGTGTTAAAATAGATGAGTCTATTTATAAAGATTGTTTACCTGGTCGTTTTTTTATGATTAATATTCCAGGAGTTTTTTTACGTCGTCCAATGAGTATTTATCATGTAAAAAATAATGTTTTAAGTTTTTTATACAAAGTTGTTGGTAAAGGAACAAAACTTTTATCTAATATTAAAGAGAAAACATTATTAAATCTTCTTGGTCCACTAGGGAATGGATATAATCTAAAAATTTACAAAAAATTTAATCATGTTCTTATTGCAGGTGGAACCGGAATAGCTTCAATTTCTTTTCTCATAACTAAACTTAAGAAAGGAATTTTATATTATGGTGCACGTTCAAAAAAAGATTTATTATTTTTAGATAAATTCAAAAAAAATTGGGAAGTAATAATTTCTACTGATGATGGATCAAAGGGATATAAGGGACATATTACTGATTTGTTATCAAAAAGAATAAAAACAGAAGATGTTTTATATGCCTGTGGGCCCAATCTAATGTTAGAAAATATTTTATATATTGCAAGAGAAAAAAAAATTAAAGGTTTTATATCTCTCGAAGAAAGAATGGCGTGTGGATTTGGTAACTGTCAAGGTTGTGCCATAATGGTGAACAATGAAATTAAAATGGTATGTAAAGATGGTCCAATTTTTGACATCAAAGAATTGTATTTAAACTACAATAACAGTATTTAAATGATAATATTTTAAAAAAATAAAAAGTTTATTATAATTATTTAATATGATAAAACCTGATTTAAGTATTGATTTTGTTGGTATTAAATTGAAAAATCCGATACTTACAGCATCTGGCACATTTGGTTATGGTTATGAAGTTGCAGATTTAATACCTTTGATAAAACTTGGTGGTATTATAACGAAGACAATAACTTTAGATCCTCATTGTGGAAATCAACAACCCAGAACTTCTGAAGTATTATGTGGATTACTTAATTCTATAGGTTTACAAAATATTGGTATTAGAGCTTTTGTTCGTGAACCACTTAAAAAATTAAGTAAAATAGGTGTACCAATTATAATTAGTATTTCTGGATCGGTAGTAAAAGAATATGTTGAACTAGCGAAAATATTAAGAGATGAACAAAATATAATATCAGCTATAGAGCTTAATTTATCTTGTCCAAATTTAAAAAAAATGATATGTAAAGATTTATTTTTAGTACAAGACGTGATAGAAAGTGTTAAAATATTATCTAAAGTTCCTGTTATTGCAAAACTCTCACCTGTCACTGATATCATTGAACTCGCATTATTTGTACAAAATGCGGGAGCAGATGCTATAACTCTTGCTAATACGTATCCTGCGATGGCAATTGATATTAATAGTTTTAAATTTAAAAACCCTAAAATTCTTCTAGGTGGTGTATCTGGACCTTGTATAAAACCAATGGCCATACGTTGCGTATATGATACGTATAAAAATATAAAAATACCTATTATAGGATGTGGAGGTATAATGAATGGGAAAGATGTTGTAGAATTTATGTTTGCAGGTGCAACTATTGTTAGTGTTGGTACTGCAAGTTTAATTTCTCCAAAAAATTTAATAAAAATTCTTGAAGAATTTGAAAGTATTTTAACAAATAAAAATATAGAATCAGTAAAAGAAATAGTAGGAATTTGTAGTACAATATGAAAAAAATAATATTAGCTTTGGATGTGCTAAATATAAAAAAAGCTGAGAGACTTATAAATGAAACTAGTATTTTTATAGATATTTATAAAGTAGGTCCTATATTATTTTTACGCTCAGGTAAAGAAATAATAAAAATATTAAAAAAAAATAAGAAAAAAATATTTTTAGATTTAAAATTTTATGATATTCCAAATACTGTAAAATATGCTGTTGAATCTGCCAAAAAACTTGGTATATTCAGTTTAACTGTTCATTCAATAGGTGGATTAGAAATGCTTAAAGCTGCTGTATCGGTAAAAAATGGACCAAAAATTTGGGCAGTAACTGTTTTAACAAGTCAAATTGTTTCACAGGAAGAAATTGTTAAAAGAGCCAGACTTGCAAAACTTTGTGGAGTTGATGGAGTTATATCATCACCACAAGAAATAATATTAATCAAAAAAGAATGTGGTAAAAATTTTAACATTATTACTCCTGGAATTAGAAATATAAAAACTAATGATGACCAAAAGAGAACGGCGACTCCTGAATTTGCAATAAAATATGGCGCAAGTTTTATAATTATTGGAAGACCTATAATAAAAGCTAAAAATCCATATAAAATTACTAAAGATATTTATAATAAAATTAAAACTTCTTGTCGTAAAAATGTTATCTGAAGTTTTTTCTAAATACTAAAAACATTATTATTGCATTACAGTAAATTATTATGACATTAAAGTATAGAAAATAGAGGATATAATGATCGAAAGAAAGGAAGTGATAAAGATATTTAAAAAAAACAATGCACTTTTAAATGGACATTTTAGGCTTTCAAGTGGGTTTCATTCAGATACATATTTTCAATCAGCTTTAATTTTACAATATCCAAAAAAAGCTTACAAACTTATTAAAAATATCGTAAAACAAATAAAACAACACAATATAAAAATTAATTGTGTAATTGCACCTGCGATTGGTGGTATTATTGTAGGATATGAAATAGGGAGAATTCTAAATGTAAGATCAATGTTTACTGAAAGAGTCAATGGTAAAGTGTGCTTAAAAAGAAATTTTTTAATAAATAAAAAAGAAAGAATTCTTATTAGTGAAGATGTTATAACAACAGGACTTTCAATAAAAGAAGTTATGACTGTTATAAAATCTTATGATGCAAAAGTTGTTGCAATTGCGGCACTTGTTGATAGGAGTACGAAAAAAATTAATTTTGGTGTACCAAAATTTTCTTTGTTAAATCTAAAAATAAAAAATTACGAAGAAAAAAAATGTCCTATGTGTAAAAAAGGTAGTATTGCAATACAGCCTGGCAGTAGAAATCAATAAATATTGTTTGTATATATTTTATACGTATTTGTTTTATAGTTTTTTTTAACAAAAATTCACTATCGTAAATTATCACAATAAGTTTTAAATTCTTTTTAAAAGTACATGATTTTTTTACTTTAATATGATTTTCATTTATAGAATTGTATTTTATTCATTACCATATTTCTAAACTATTAAATATTATAATAGTTTTTTAAGCGAATAATTTAAAATAAATTAATATAATACTAATATAATACCAAATGGAGTAAAAGAATATATGGTTTTTACATATGAAAAATCTGGTGTCAATATAAATAATGGGAATAAATTGATAAAAAAACTTAAAAAAAAACTTCCAATTCTAGGAGATTTTGGAGGTTTATTTAAGATGTTTAATAGTAAATATAATTTAGTAGGATCAACTGATGGAGTAGGAACAAAACTAAAGATAGCTTTTCTTTTAAACAAACACGATACTGTAGGTATAGATCTTGTGGCTATGAACGTAAATGATTTAATATGTTTAGGTGCAAAACCTTTGTTTTTTTTGGATTATTACGCGTGCAGTAAACTTAATATAAATCAGGCAGAGAAAGTAGTTGAAGGTATAATTGAGGGATGTAAATTATCAGGTTCACAACTTATTGGAGGAGAAACTGCTGAAATGCCAGGGTTTTATAAAAATGGTGAGTATGATTTAGTAGGATTCTCAGTAGGTATGGTCAAAAAAGGCAAAGAGATTGATGGAACTAAAATAAAACCTGGTGACGTAATAATAGGTTTGACATCAAGTGGTCCTCATTCAAATGGATATTCTCTTATAAGAAACATTTTTTCAGATATTGAATTAAAAGAATATTCACAGCAATTACTTATGCCTACAAAAATTTATGTTAAAGAAGTACTTATGGCTATTATAAAGTTTAACACCAGAAAAGCAAATATAGTTGGTATTGCTCACATTACAGGCGGAAGTTTTTATAATAAAATACCAAGAATTTTACCAAATCATGTCAGAGCTGTTATTAAAAAAAACTCATGGGAAATTCCTAAAATTTTTAAAATTATTCAAAAAAAAGGCAATGTGTCAGATGATGAAATTTATAGAACATTCAATATGGGCATAGGTATGGTTTTAATTGTACGTAATAATGTTGCTTTCCAGATAAACAGATTTTTAAGTGGTTCAAAGATAATAGGCTATATTAAAAGTGGTAAAAGAGGAATAGAATTTATATGAAAAATTTAGCAATTTTAGTATCAGGTAATGGATCTAATATGAAATCCATAATAAATTCTACAAAATATGGAATATTAAAAGGATTTGCTAAAGTTGTTTTAGTTATTTCAAATAATCCAAGTGCTTACGCTCTTGAAAGAATCAAAACAGAGCAAATAAAATCCGTTTGTATCGAAATAAAAAACTTTAAAAATGAAAACGAATTTAATGATAAAATATTAAATGAATTAAAAAGTATGGAAATTGATATTGTTTGCCTCGCGGGTTATTTAAAAAAGATTAATAAAAAAATAATAATAACTTATAAAGGTAAAATATTGAACGTACATCCTGCTCTTTTGCCAAAATTTGGTGGGAAAGGAATGTACGGCAATCGCGTACATAAAGCTGTTATAATGTCTAATGCAAAAAAATCTGGAGCAACAGTACATTTAGTTGAAGGTGATTACGATATCGGAAAAATAATTTTGCAAAAAGAAATTAAAATATTAAAAACTGATACTTATCAAAATGTTGCAAAAAAAGTTTTATCTATAGAACATCATATATATCCAAAGGCAATTAAAAAAATAATACATAAACTTTGATAAAGATACATAATATTAATAAACAATTATAGGAGACAAAAAAAATGATATCGCGCTACACAATGCCTGAAATGGAAATAATTTGGTCAGATAAAACAAAATTTAAAAAGATGTTGGAAATTGAAATTTATGCTGCAGAAGCTATGTCAAAATTAGGAATTATTCCAAAAAAAACTATAGAAGAAATTAAAAAAAAAGCAAAGATTAATATGGATAGAATAAATAAATTGGATATTACTATAAAACATGATGTGATATCTTTTTTAACTGCAGTTACTGAAACTATTGGACACGATGGTAGATTTTTACATTTAGGTATGACTTCTTCTGATGTTTTAGATACTACTATAGGAATTCAGTTAAAGCAATCAGTTAAACTTCTTATTACTGAAACAAAAAAAATAGCAACTATACTGTCAAAATTAGCAAAAAAATATAAGATGATTCCAATTATTGGAAGAACTCATGGTATTCATGCAGAACCAATTACTTTTGGATTAAAAATAGCATCATGGTATTGTGAAGTCATACGGTCATTAGATAGACTTAATTTCACTCTTGACACCATAAGTTATGGAAAAATTGCTGGAGCAGTTGGAACTATGGCCCATTTAAATCCATATATTGAAAAATATGTATGTCAAAAAATGGGGTTAAAACCTGAACCTATTTCAACACAAATTATTCCACGTGATAGACATTCAATATATTTTTCAATAGTTGCTCATGTAGGAACCAGTCTAGAAAGGATTGCTATAGAAATTAGACATTTGCAGAGAACTGAGATCGCTGAAGTTGAAGAGCCTTTCACAGATGGACAAAAAGGATCATCCGCGATGCCACACAAAAGAAATCCAATAATTTCTGAGAGTATATGTGGACTTGCAAGAGTTCTTAGAGGATATGCAATAACTGCAATGGAAAATATTACTTTATGGCACGAACGTGATATAAGTCATTCATCTGCGGAAAGGATTCTTTTGCCTGATGCTTCTATAATTTTACATTATATACTTGTTAAAATGCGTAATTTGTTAATAGGTCTTAATGTTTATCCTGAAAATATGCAAAATAATTTAAATAAAACAAAGGATCTTATTTTTTCAGGAACGTTGTTATTTTCTCTTATTGTTAAAGGTATGTCTAGAGAATCTGCATATACAATGATTCAAAAAGCAGCTTTTAATGCTAAAAATGCTAAAATATCTTTAAAAGAATCTTGCTTGAAAAATTCTGAAATAAAAAAATATTTAACTGTAAATGAAATAGAGAATAACTGTAATGTAGAAAATCAATTTAAAAACATAGATTTTATTTTTAAGCGTATATTTAATGATTGACATTCTACCATCTATTTTGTAGCCTTTAACTTATTACCATAGTTCGTAAAAACATAAAAAAAATGGGTAGTTAGCTCAGTTGGCAGAGCATTTCTTTTACAAGGAAAAGGTCGTAGGTTCAAATCCTACACTGCCCATTTTTTTGTATAAGTTAATATGAATAAATTTTAAAATTATTCGTGAATAAAAATGAAATTAAAAATAATAAAATATGGGAATCCTATTCTAAGAAAAAAATCTGAAATAATTTATGAAATTAGCGATTATTTAAGAAAACTTTCTTATGATATGCTTGAAACTATGTACGCTATGTCAGGTATAGGACTTGCAGCACCTCAGGTTGGTATTTTATTGAGGATTTGTGTTATTGATATATCTTTAGAACATAAATCCTCAATTATTATGCTAAATCCAAAAATTATTTTAGTAGATAATAATAAAATATATGAAAAAGAAGGATGTTTATCTTTACCAGGTTTTTATGAATCTATAAAACGTTTTAAAAAAATAAGTGTTGATTATATTGATCTGGATGGACGCAATAAAAAAATTGAAGTTACAGGATTAATTGCAAAAGTTATGCAACATGAAATTGATCATTTAGATGCAAAAATTTTTGTGGATTATTTACCTAATTGGAAAAGAAAAATTATTATAAAAAAAATAAAGAGAAAAATAAAGATAGGCAAGTGGTAAAAATATTATTTTTTGGATCAAATTTTGTTTCTAAAATTTATCTTGAAAATTTACATAAAAATAATTATAAAATTTTTGTTGTAACGACGCCTGATGCTCCATCTTTTAAAAGACAACATAAATTTTTACACCCAGTAAAAATTTATGCTAAAAAAAACAATATTGATTTTATACAAATAAAAAATTTTGATCAAGATATTATAAACATAATAAAAAAAATAGATTTTGATATTGGTATTGTTGTGTCTTATGGAAAACTTATACCAAAAAGTGTTTTTAACTTACCTAAAAATGGTACGTTTAATATACATTTTTCACTTTTACCTAAATATAGAGGAGCAAGTCCTGTTCAGTATGCCCTTATTAATGGAGATATTGAGACAGGCGTAACGTCTTTATATGTTGACGATGGTTTAGATACTGGTGATATATTACTACAAGAAAAACTTAAAATTTACAAAAATGACAATGCTGAAATTCTATTTAACAAGTTAATACCTTTGGGCATTAAAATTATGAATAAAACTATTAATTTATTTCAAAAAAAAAATGTAAATATTAAATCTCAAACTGGTAAAATTAGTTTTGCTCCAATTTTAAAAAAAAATACAGGTTTAATTAATTGGAGCAGAAATGCTAACGATATATATAATCAATTTAGAGGATTATATATTTGGCCTGGTATTTATTCAATAATTTCTTATGGAAAACTTGTTGGTAAAAGAATAAAATTTATAAACATAGAAATATTTGAAAATAAATCTTTAAATCGAGATTTTGGGAGAGTATTTTCTATAGAAAAAAATAAAGGATTTACTGTATTATGTTCTAGAGGTAAGATTTTAGTTTTAGAAGTTCAACTCGAAGGAAAATTAATTATGTCTGCTTGGCTTTTTATTCAATCAAAATTGCTATTAGTAGGAGATGTTTTTAGAAGTAAATAATTAAAGTTTTTGAAAAATATTTAAAATAAGGAGTTTTTATATGGTTATTGAAATTTGTGAAAGTAATTTTCAGAAAGAAGTATTATTGTCTAGTAAACTTGTGTTAGTTGATTTTTGGGCACCATGGTGTGGTCCTTGTAAAATGCTTATTCCAATTATTGAAAAACTTTCAACTGAATACGAGGAAAATGTTAAAATTTGTAAAATTAATACTGATGAAAATGTATCTTTATCTGCTAGATTTCAAATTACTTCAATACCATGCTTATTTTTTTTTAAAAATGGAGAAATTTTAGAAAAAATATTTGGTTTTAGATCTGAAAATGATATAAAAAAACTTATTAGTGTATTTTTATTGTAGGGGTAATATATTAATGCTATACGATGTTGTTATAATTGGTGCTGGCCCATCAGGTTTATCAGCTGCTATTTATGCTTCAAGAGCAAAATTAAAAACTTTGATTATAGAAAAAAAATGGTGTGGTGGAAAAATGGCTACAATTGGGTTACTTGAAAATTATCCTGGGTTTTATGATGAAATCAGTGGGCATGATCTCTCAATAAAATTTGAAAAACATGCAGTAAAATTCGGAGCAAAATTGGTTTATGATGAAGTAAAAAAAATTGATAATAATACAATTAAAAAAATAATTACTGTAAATTCTAATTATAATACTAAAAGTATTATTATAGCTACAGGAACAAGTATAAGAAAAACTAATATTTTAGGTGAAGAGATTTTTATAGGAAAAGGAGTATCTTTTTGTGCTACATGCGATGCTCCTTTTTATAAAGATAAAACGGTTTTAGTAATAGGAGGGGGTGATTCTGCGATACAAGAATCTATTTATTTATCAAAGTTTGCAAAAAATGTAATCATTATACATAGAAGAAATAAACTGAGAGCAACAAGTATTTTACAAAAAAGAATTACTTTATATTCTAATATTTTTATATTATATAATTATTTGGTAAAAGAAATTTTAGGCAAAAATACTGTTGAAAAGGTTATTATAGAGAATATAAAGACACATAAAAAAAAAGAAATGAAAATTGATGGTGTTTTTATTTTTGTTGGACAAATTCCAAACACATCATTTGTGACAAATATTACACTTAGTTCTAACCAATATATCATCACAGATAATGATATGAATACTTCTGTTTCAGGAATTTTTGCTTGTGGAGATGTAAGAGAAAAATTATTAAAACAAATTATAATATCTGCATCGGATGGAGCAGTAGCGGCTATTGGTGCTCAAAACTATATAGAACTATGTTCTTAATTATCTACTATGTTATTTTAAATTAATATTTTTTTAAAAAAATCATATGTTGATGGAGTTGTTTCTAATAAAATTTTATGAAAAGATTTTTAATTATAGATGGTAATACATATATATATAGGTCATATTATGCTATACCTCCTTTTTTTACTGCTAAGAATCAACAAATAAATGCAGTGTACGGCTTTATAAATTTATTGTTAAAAATAAATAGCAAATTTAATCCAGATTATTTTACTATTTGTTTTGACCACCCTGCAATAACTTTTAGAAAAAAAATATTTAAAAATTATAAAGCAAATAGGAAACCTATTGATGATGCATTAATAAATCAAATTCCAATTATTAAAGAAGGTATGAAGGCTTTAAATATTAATATTATAGAAGCAGAAGGATATGAAGCTGATGATTCAATTGCTACGTTGGTGGAAATCAACAAAAATGAAAATATACAAATTATTATTGTTACAGGTGATAAAGATATTTTACAATTGGTAAATGATACAAATATTTTAATTTGGAACGACTCTAAAAATATTATGTATAATGCGAAAAAAGTTATAGAAAAATATGGTATTGCCCCATGTCAACTTTCTGATTTTTTTGCCTTAACAGGAGATATTGCGGATAACATTCCTGGTATAAAAGGAATTGGTAAAGTTACCGCTATGAAACTTATTAAAAAATTTGGAAATGTTGAAAATATTTTACAAAATATAAATTTTATAAATGGTAAAATTGGGAAACTATTATTATATGGTCAAGATAAAATGTGGTTAAGTAAAAAATTAATAAAATTAAATAAACAAGTACCTATAAATTATAAACTTAAAAATTTTGAAAATAAAAATTCAGATAAAGAAAAAGCAATTGCTTTTTTTAAAAAATATAGATTTAAAAGCTTATTAACAAAATATTGTAAAAGGCTTAGAAATAGTTCGTGATTATTTTGTAAAAAAATATTAGAATAGTTGATATTATTTAAATCGAGGTGTTTAAGTTTCATTAAATTATATAGCATATTATGAAGATATATATCAAAAAAAAATGTTTAAAGTTTAATGTAAAAAAATATTTTTAAAATATGAAAAAACTTAATAATACATTAATAAAAAAATGCTTATAGTATGTAAATTTTGATGTTGATTAAATAAAAAATATATATCTTATCTGTTAAAACAGATATACTGAAAATAGTATTCATATTATAATTTGAATTTTTTACAGCTTAAAAATCTTAAAAATTCTTAAAGCTCTTAAAAATAGCATTATGGCAAAATATTTAAATTTTGATATAATCATATTGTAATTTTAATCTTGTAAAGCAATTAAAGCAGTTTTTTATTATAAAAATTGAAATGCATGTTGATAAATATTCAAAATAATAAAGCAATCATTGTTAAATATTTGTGTGAAAATAATTGTGGGATGGTAAATAATGATTATAGGATTGACTGGTGGTATTGCTGTTGGTAAAAATGAAAGTGCAAATTTTTTTAAAACTTATCATGATATTTACTCTATAGATGTTGATGCAATATCAAAAGAAATTACTACAAGGAGAACATTAATTTTAGACAAACTTATACAAGTTTTTGGACATAATATTCTATTAAATGGATCGTTAAATAGAAAAAAAATGGGATATATTATTTTTTCTGATAAACTTGCAAGAAAAGAAATAGAAAAAATTACACACAATCATATAATTATGTATGCAAAAAAAATCATTTCATATAAAATGAAATACAAATACAATATCATAATAAATGCTCCTCTTCTTTTTGAATCTGGATTAAACAAAATTTGTGATAAAATTATTATCATAAAAGCTACATATAACATTCAGGTTAAGCGTATTATGTTACGTGATAATCTTAATATCACTGAAATTAATAAAAGAATTTATTCTCAAATGCCTATAGATGAAAAAATAAGATATGCAGATTATGTAGTAGATAATACAGGTTCTAAAAAAGATCTAAAAAAAGAAATTGATAATTTGCATAGATTGTTGACATCTTAAATGTAATAATATAAAATCCTGCTTGTTTAAATTTTAAAAATATCTTCCTAATTAATATAAGATAAACCAAATATAAATAAAGTTGTAATAGGCTTAATTAAGGGAATATTATATATGATAAAGATTATCGAGATGGTATTTGTCAATAATATATGTTTTTTATTTTTATTGATAACTTATGATTACAGTTTAATGTGTGAAAATTCTTTAGGGAGTTTATAATAATGGGAAGGGATAAAACTATGAATGTGTCGATTTTGTCTAAACGTACAATGATTGAACTTATAGAAATAGCAAAAACTTTAAAACTTGAAAATGTTGCTGGTTTAAGAAAACAGGAATTAATAGCAAAAATTTTTGAAGCACAAACAAAAGAAAATAAACTGGTTTATGATGAAGGTGTTTTAGAAATATTGCCAGATGGATTTGGTTTTTTACGTTCACCTGATTATAATTACTTACCCGGGCCGGATGATATATATATATCACCATCACAAATAAAAAAATTTGTTTTAAGAAAAGGTGATACTGTTGCTGGTTATGTTCGTCCACCTCAAGCACAACAAGAAAGGTATTTCGCACTTTTACAGGTAAAATCAATTAATGGGCAGGAGAATTTAGAAGGTATAAGGGATAGGGTTCTCTTTGATAATTTGACTCCTTTATACCCAAATGAAAAAATAGTACTTGAAACTAAAAAAGATGAAGTGTCAACAAGAATTATAGATATGCTTGTACCTATTGGTAAAGGGCAGAGAGTCTTAATTAATGCAGCTCCAAGAACTGGTAAAACAGTTCTGTTACAGAAAATAGCAAATGCAGTAATTCAAAATGAACCAAATATTGTACTTATGGTTTTACTAATAGATGAAAGACCTGAAGAGGTTACAGATATGCAACGTTTGGTTAAAGTTGAAGTTATATCTTCTACCTTTGATGAAGCAGCTGATAGACACATACAAGTTGCTGAAATGGTTATAGAAAAAGCCAAAAGAATGGTTGAAAGTGGCAAAAATGTAGTTATTCTTTTAGATTCTATAACAAGGCTTGCAAGAGCATATAATACAGTGATACCTTCTAGTGGACGAGTTCTTTCTGGTGGTCTTGATTCAAATGCTCTTCAAAGACCTAAAAGATTTTTTGGTGCAGCAAGAAATATAGAAGAAGGTGGCAGTCTTACAATTATAGGTACAGCTCTTGTTGAAACTGGTAGTAGAATGGATGATGTTATATTTGAAGAATTTAAAGGTACAGGAAATTGTGAAATTTATCTTGATAGAAAGCTTGCAGATAGAAGAATATTCCCATCTATAGATCTTTTACGCTCTGGTACTAGAAAAGAAGAATTTCTTTTGAGTGAAGATGAAAAAAATAAAATGTGGATATTGAGGAAATGGATGAATTCTATGAATTCTATAGAGGTTATGGAAGAATTAGTAAGAAGACTTATAAACTCAAAATCTAACAAGGATTTTTTAAAACAAATGGAAATCTCAAGTACTGAAATATTGTAATGTGGTTTTTACATGAATTAAATTTAAAATGTTATTCGTTTTATAATAAAAATGTGAAGGGGAAATCATAAATAATGAAAGAGTTTATTCATCCGAAGTATGAAAAAAGTGTAGTTTCGTGTGCCTGTGGTTATTCTTTTGTAACTCGTTCTACAAAATTTGTAATAAAATTAGAAATATGTTCTAATTGTCATCCTTTTTTTACTGGTAAACAAAAATTTATAGATACAGCAGGAAGAGTTGAAAAATTCCAAATTCGTTCTATAAAAACAGAAAAAATAAAGAAACTGGAAAAGATAGGAATTAAAAAAAATACATAATAAAAACAAAGAATATGAAATTTTAATGTTTGTATTTTTTTTTAAAAACTATGTGCAAAAACCTGTTTTACTAAACATTTTATTACGTATTTTTTAATATAATTTATAATAGTTTGTTATTAATAATGTTTCTTAAAAAATTAAAGATGTTAAATAATCAGTTTAAAGAAGTTGAGAGAATTCTCAACAATTTATCAGTTAGTACTTATGATAAAGAAATATATAAAAAAAATAAAAACCTATATTCGTATTTACGTCCGTTTTCAGAAAAATATACTCAATATTCTAAACTTTTAGAGGATATAAAAAATATTAAAGAATTGCTAAAAGACAATGAAATAAAAGAAATGGCTATTACTGAATATAATGTACTTATTGAGAAAAAGAATGAAATGGAAGTAGATTTAAAAAAAATATTTATACCGTACGATCCTCTTGAAACTAAGAATATTATTATTGAAATTCGTGCTGGTACAGGTGGAACCGAAGCCACTTTATTTGTAAACGATTTATATAGAATGTATATTAAATTTGCGGAGCGCAATGGTTGGAAACATGAAATTTTGGATTTAAATCCTACTGTTGTTGGTGGTTTTAAAGAAATTATATTTGAAATAAAAGGTGATAAGGTATGGCGTTATTTTAAATTTGAAAGAGGCACACACAGAGTACAGAGAATTCCAACTACTGAAACTTCTGGTAGATTACACACTTCCACAGCAACTGTAGCAGTTATTATTGAAGCAGGGGAAATAGATGTTGAAATAAAGATGACAGATATAAGAATAGATACTTATAGAGCATCAGGAGCTGGAGGACAACACGTTAATAAAACAGATTCTGCAATAAGAATTACACATTTACCATCTGGAATTGTTGTGTCATGTCAAGATGAAAGAAGTCAAATGAAAAATAAAACCAAAGCATTTAAGGTTCTTAGAGCAAAACTTTATAATAAAAGACTTTTAGAACGTGATAATAAAATTTCAAGTGAAAGAAAACAACAAATAGGATCTGGCGATAGGTCTGAAAAAATAAGAACATATAATTTTCAACAAAACAGAATTACAGATCATAGAATAGGATATAGTGTTTACAACATTATTGAAGTTATGAATGGTAATTTATCAGAACTTATTAATAGATTAATTGAAGTAGACATTGAATCTAAATTTAAGGATAATTAGTGTTTAATAATGGTAATATTGGTTTTTTGTTAAAAGTATCCGAAAAATTTTTAAATTTTAACGGTCTTCCAGAATCAAAACTTGATTCTGAAATTCTTTTGAGTTTTATATTGCAAATTAAACGATTTGAACTTTATTTTGTAAGAAATTTTAATCTTACAAATGAACAAATATCAAGATTTGAAAAATATATTATAAGACGTTCTAATAGAGAACCATTAGTATATATAATGGAATCTTCTGGCTTTATGGGCTTTGAATTTAAGGTAAATAGGAACGTTTTTATCCCTAGATTTGAAACGGAACTTTTAGTTGATACTGTATTAAAAATTGCAAAAACAAATAAAAATAACAATGCAGTTTTAGATTTATGTACAGGATCTGGGTGTATAGCCATTAGTTTAGCAAAACTTGGTAATTTCAAAAATATTACAGCTTCAGATATAAATAATAATGTATTAGAGATAGCTAAAAAAAATGTAAAAATTAATAACGTTTCAAATATAAATTTTATAAAAAGTGATATATTTAGTAATATGCATGATGATAAATTCGATATCATAGTTTCAAATCCACCTTATGTTTCAAAATTTGAATATAGTTTTTTAGATTACGAATTAAGGTATGAACCAAAATTAGCTTTACTTGCACAAGATAATGGATTATTTTTTTATAAAGAGATTAAAAATAAAGCTTTAAAACATTTAAATAAAAATGGTAGTCTTTTGCTTGAGTTAAATGCCAATAAATCTAATATTATAAAGAATATGTTTATGGCTGATGATAATTATAAAAATATAGAAATACTAAATGATTATTCTGGACTTCCCAGAATATTAAAAGTAAATGTTAAATAAAAATATAACGATAATAGTAATAAAATGGAAAAAATATTGATAAATGGTGGTAAAAAATTAAAAGGTAAAATTAATATTTCTGGTTCAAAAAATTCCACTTTGCCAATTTTATTTGCAACTTTACTTACTGATGATCAAGCAACAATAACAAATATTCCTTCTCTTACAGACGTAGATACAACAATAATGTTTTTAAATTTTATAGGCAAAAATATTATTAAACGTGGAAATACTATTAAAACTTATCCTTCAGTAAATAAATATAAACATATAGCTCCATACGATTTAGTTAGAAAAATGCGGGCAAGTATTTTAGTAATGGGGCCATTACTCTCAAGATTTAGAAAAGTATGTATATCTTTACCTGGTGGTTGTACTATAGGAGCTAGACCAATAGATATACATTTAAATGCATTTCAAAAAATGGGAGCAAAAATTACAACGGAAAATGGATATGTAAAAACTTTTGTTAGAAATAGACTTAAGGGTACAATGATAAATTTTAAATTTCCAAGTGTAGGCGCAACAGAAAATGTAATGCTAAGTGCGGTTTTAGCAAACGGTGATACAATTATTAGTAATGCTGCAACTGAACCTGAAATAGAAGATTTGGCTAATGTTTTAAATAAAATGGGTTCAAAAATCATCGGAGCAGGAACAAAAAAAATAATAATAAAAGGTGTAAACAAACTGCATGGCTTTGATCATGCAGTAATTCCTGATAGAATAGAAGCAGCCACATATATTATTGCAGCAGCCATAACAAAAGGAGAAATTACATTGCAAAAAGTTTTACCTCAACATTTAAGAATAATTATTGATAAATTAAAAAAATGTGGTCTTTATATAACAGAAACAGAAAATACAATCTTTGCAAAATGGATAAAAGAATTAAATCCACAAAATATTAAAACTGAAGTTTATCCTGGATTCCCTACAGATGTTCAAGCACAATGGATGGTATTGATGTGTCTTTTAAAAGGAAAAACATCTATAATTGAAGAAAATATTTTTGAAAATAGGTTCATGCATGTTGCTGAATTACAAAGATTTGGAGCAGATATAATAATTAATGGAAAAACTGTAAAAATAAACGGTGTAGAAAAATTTTCAGGAGCCCCAGTAATGGTATCAGATTTAAGAGCTGGAGCTGCACTTGTTTTAGCAGGACTTGCAGCTGAAGGACAAACTATTATTTCTAGAATTTATCATTTAAAAAGGGGATATGATATGCTTGAAAAAAAATTAAAACAATTAGGAGCAGATATAAGAAAAATTTGACATTTTACGTATGTATTTTAACATTGAAAGATAAGACAATTTTTGATAACATAAGTGAGATAATAGTGAGTGATTTACCTAGTTGTTTATAAATTTATATTTTTTTTATTGCATTAATAATGTGTATTGAAATTTGTAAATGTGGTTTTTATGAGTAGTAAAGAGTCTATAAAATAAAACGTTTAAAAGGATTATTATGTCAAATATTACAATGAAAGCTTTGTTAGAAGCTGGTGTCCACTTTGGACATCAAACTAGAAGATGGAATCCAAAGATGTCAAAATTTATTTTTGGCAAAAGAAACAAAATTCATATTATCGATTTGCAAAAAACACTTAAAGAGTTAAAAAAAAATTATAAGCTTATTGTAAATTTTATTTCTGAGGGTAAAAGGATAATATTTGTAGGTACGAAAAAACAGGCTAGACTGTCAGTAAAAGAAGAAGCTATACGTTGTGGTGCATATTTTGTCACCGAAAGATGGTTAGGAGGAACACTTACAAATTTTGAAACATTAAAAAAATCTATTACAAGAGTTAAAGAAATTGAAAAAATGAATGAAGATGGGATATTTAATATTATTTCTAAAAAAGAACTTGCACGAATTAAAAAGAAAAAAATGAAACTTGATAGATCATTAGAAGGTATTAAAAATATGTTATCTATTCCAGAACTTATGTTTGTTATAGATTCTTATGAGGAAAACATAGCTATAATAGAAGCAAAAAAATTGAATATTCCTGTCATCGCAATTTGCGATACAAATTGCGACCCAGATTTAATAGATTATCCTATACCAGGCAACGATGATGCTATAAGAGCTATAAAATTATTCTGTTCCGTTATTGCGGATGCTGTTTTAGAAGGTAAAAATATTTTCGACAAAAAAGAAAAAAATAATGAGAAAGAAATTACTAATGGTATAATATGTAACGAAGTTGAACAAAATTCTATTAAAGAAGAGAGTAAATTAAATGTCAACTAATCTTATATCGAAATTAAGGAAAATTACAGGTGCAGGTATAAAAATTTGTAGTGATGCGTTGAAGGAATCAAACTATGATATAGATAAAGCGTGTTTATGGCTTAGAAAAAATGGGTTAATTGATGTTCTTGAAAAATCAAATAAATTTGCAAAGCAAGGAATAATTCATTCTTATATACATGGTAATGGTGTTTTAGGTGTTTTAGTTGAAGTTAATTGCGAAACTGATTTTGTAGCTAGAACTTATGACTTTAAAAATTTAGTTAAAGAAATTTCTATGCAAATTGCAGCATTTGCCCCTGTTTATATTTCGCGTAATCAAATTCCAAGAAATATCATAGAAACCGAAAAGAATATTTATAAAATACAATTTGAAAAAGAGCGAAAATCTAAAAGTCTCATAGATAAAGTTATTAATGGGAAAATTGAAAAATTTTACAAAACAGTATGTCTATATGATCAAATTTATATGAGGGATGTTTTGGGTAAAATGACAATTAAGGATTTAGTAAAAAATACTATTGCAAAGGTTGGTGAAAATATAGTTATAAAAAGATTTGTAAGATTCAAACTCGGAGAAAATTAGTTATGAACACAAAAAGAATGCTTTTAAAACTTTCAGGAGAATCTTTTTCTGATGCTTCATCGTTTATAAGTTCTAAAAGTCTTTTAAGAACAGTAGATGAGATTAAATCAGCTATAAATAACAAAAATAATGTACAACTTGCCATTGTTGTGGGTGCAGGCAATATTTGGAGGGGAGCTGGAAAATTTATAGAAAGAGTTACTGCAGATAAAATGGGAATGCTTGCAACAATTATAAATGCTGTTGCATTAAATAGTATTTTTTTAAAGAAAAAAATAAAATCCAGAGTATTTTCATCAAATTTAATTGATGATTTTGTTGAGAAATTTGACATAAAAAAAATACAAAAATCTATTGAACATGGTGAAATAGTTATATTTGCTGGTGGAACCGGTAAACCTTTTTTTACAACAGATACTTCGGCAGCCTTGATGGCAGCAAAAATAAAAGCTAAAATTTTACTCAAAGCTACACAGGTTAATGGGATTTATAATACTGACCCAAAAATAAATAATGGTGCTATAAAATTTGAGTCTTTAACTTTTAAAGAAGTAATAGATAAAAACTTAAAAATAATGGATACTGAAGCTTTTGTTTTGTGTATGCAAAAAAAAATATCCATTGTTGTTTTCGATTTTTATAAAAATGGAAATTTAAAAAAAATTTTAAATGGTGAAAAAATAGGTACTACAATAGTTTAATATGAGAGTGTAAAACAATGCAAAATTATGATTTTTTTTTGGCAGCAAAAAAAGCCATGTCAAATATTTTAGATAAATTTAAAATTGAACTGTCCTATATAAAAACCAATAAAGCAAATATTGCTTTAGTAGAAAATATAAAAGTTGAAAGTGGCAATACTTTTGATGTAATAAATAAAATTGCTACAATTAGTGTTGTAAATATGAAGACAATAGAGATAAGACCATGGAATATTGCTAAATTAAGTGAAATAGAAAGGGCATTATTCAAAGCTAATTTAGGTGTAAGTCATGTAAATAATGGTAAAGTTATACGTGTTTATATACCAAATCTTACAGAAGAAAGAAGAAAAGAAATTGTGAAATTTATAATTAAAAAGACTGAAAGTTTTAAAATAGCTTTAAGAAATGAACGAAGGATTTTAATTGAAAATATAAAAAAACTTAAAAGAGATAAAATTATTGATGAAGATAATATGAGAAAATTTGAAGTTGAAGCACAAAAGATTACTAATGAATTTATTGAAAAAATAAATAATATCGTAATTGCTAAAGAAAAAGAAATAATGCAAGTGTAATTTTATTGTATTAAATATAATAAGAGGAGATTAACTATTATGATTTTTAAAATTGATCCAAATACATGTATAGGATGTGGAGTATGTGTAAAAAGCTGTTCTGTGTCTGCTATTAAACAAGATGATGATAAATATATAATAAATACAGAAGTATGTATAGGGTGTGGAATATGTGCTGGAAATTGTCCTTTAAATGCAATTTCTAATGAATAATGTAGAAAACAATAAATCAATACCAACACATGTAGCTATTATAATGGATGGAAATGGTAGATGGGCAAAAAAAAGATCGTTGCCTAGAATTTTAGGGTATAAGCAAGGTATAAAAACTGTAAAAAAAATTATTGAAGCTGCTAATAGTTTTGGTATCGAAATTTTGACTCTTTATACTTTTTCCACTGATAATTGGAAAAGACCTAGTACAGAAATTAAGGTTTTATTAACGTTACTTCGAGAATTCATAAAAAAAGAATTAATAAAATTAAATAAT
Source organism: Endomicrobium sp. (assembly GCA_031273925.1). Lineage (GTDB taxonomy): Bacteria > Elusimicrobiota > Endomicrobiia > Endomicrobiales > Endomicrobiaceae > Endomicrobiellum. Next base: position 147,282 of record JAISQW010000005.1, read on the forward strand.
TATAAAATTAAATTAAGAATATTAGGAGACTTATCTAAATTTCCTAAAAGTGTAATAATTGATGTAGAAAATGCTTGTAAAACTACTTCTAAAAATACAGGGCTTAAACTCAATATAGCATTGAATTATGGTGGTAGACAAGAACTTCTGCGTGCTTTCGAAAAAATGTTAGCTTATGGTATTAAAAAACCAACTGAAGAAATTGTATCGTCGTTTTTATACACTGCAGGGCAATCTGATCCTGACTTGCTTATTCGTACATCTGGAGAATTAAGATTGTCTAATTTTTTTTTATGGCAAATTGCCTATTCTGAAATTTATGTAACTAGTAAATTATGGCCAGATTTTACAAAATGTGATTTTAAAAATGCAATAATAGATTTTCAGAAAAGAGAAAGGCGTTTCGGTGGAATTTTATAAGAATATAGAAAGGAAAATATAATATTATGTTATCAACTAGGATATTAACAGCATCCATTGGGGTACCATTTATTTTAGCCATAGTATACTATGGTGGTTTTTTATTTTGTATTTTAATGTCTATTGTATCATTTATTTGTGTTCAAGAATATTTAACAATTTTAAAAAAATATAATCCTCATACTATTGTTTCAATTGTGTTATCATTTGTGTTTTTTTTATTTTTGTGTTTTTTTAATTTTTTTTCTGTTGATAAAATTATCTTATCAGCTGTTGCAATGTTATTTATTTTATTTTTAATAGAAATTTTAAAAGGTACACCTAAGTTTTGTATTGCAAGAATATCTATATCTTTTTTAGGTTCTTTCATAATTCCCCTTACGTTATCACATATAATATATATACGTAATTTACAAGAAGGAATGAAATTAGTATTTTTTCTTTTTATAGTGGTATGGTTTTTAGATACAGCAGCTTATATTTTTGGTACAATATTTGGTAAACATAAACTTACTGTTGTAAGTCCAAAAAAAACAATAGAAGGAGCAATTGCAGGAATTATTTTTGGGATATTGGCAGCATTTTTATGCAGACATATATTTATGAAAAAAATATTGACATTATATCATTCATTAATGTTAGGACTAATTATTGCTATAGTAGGACAATTTTCAGATCTCGTAGAATCTATTATAAAAAGAGATGGAAACATAAAAGATTCAGGAAAAATAATTCCAGGTCATGGTGGTGTATTTGACAGATTTGATTCTTATATTTTTCTTGCTCCATTTATGTATTATATTTTACGTAGTTTAGTAGATTATAAATAATTTTCATAATATAAGTACAAAATATACCAAAATATAATTTAATTCTTTTCGGATCTTTTTTATATAATAAAAATACAAGAGGTGAAGAAAAAAAATGTTGCTTATTGGACAAAAAAAAAGAATAAAAGCATTAAGGAGATCTCTTTGATATCGATGCAAAACTAAATCGTATTAAAGAACTTAATATTAAAGTATTAGATCCTAATTTTTGGAATAATAAAAATAAAGCAAAACAAATTGCTTTGGAACTTTCCAATTTAGAAAATTTGTATAATATATGGAATAACATGAATATACATGTTAACCATTTAACTGATTTAAAAAGAATAGCTACAAATGAAAATGACGAAAATCTTTTAAAGGAAATTAAATGTGCAAGCGAAGAACTTGAAAAAGAGTTAACGGTTTTTGAAACAAAAACAAAACTTATAGGACAATATGATAAAAAGAATGCAATTGTTTCAATACATGCTGGTGCCGGTGGGATAGAATCTTGTGATTGGGTAGGAATGTTAGCAAGAATGTATTTTAAATGGGCAGAAAAAAAAGGATTTGAGATTAATATTACTAATGATTTAAATAGTAATGATGAAGCTGGATCAAAAAATGTAACTATTATAATAAAAGGAGAATATACATACGGTTTCTTGTGTTCAGAAATAGGAGTTCATAGACTAGTTAGATTTTCTCCTTTTGATTCTAACAGGCGACGACATACATCTTTTTGTTCAGTAGATGTTATACCGGAAATTGATGATACTATTAATATATTCATTGATGATAAAGATATACGAATAGATACTTATAGAGCATCGGGAGCTGGAGGACAACACGTTAATAAAACAGATTCTGCTGTTAGAATTACACATATTTCTACTGGATTAGTTGTACAATCACAAAATGATCGTTCTCAAATGAGAAATAAAATAGTAGCAATGAAACTTTTAAAATCGAAACTTTATGAATTAAAAAAGCGTCAACAGTTTATGAGCTACAAAAAACATCATATTGAAAAGGGATTTATAAAATGGGGTAATCAAATACGTTCATATATTTTTGTCCCTTATCAACTTGTTAAAGATCATAGAACAGGATATAAAGTATCACAAATTGCTTCAGTCATGGATGGCGAAATTGATGAATTTATAAATGCATATTTGTTATGGAAAATTAAATAAACATTAGCAATTTTATCATTTTTTTATACGGTAAAATAAAAGGTATTGATGTGATAATAGTAAAAGAAGGATATCCAGCAGTTATAGTTTCATTTGTTATAGGTTTAATATTGTTATACAGTACATTTTTTTTTGATGTGTTATTAATAAGTATATTGGGAATTTTGTGTATTTTTGTTTCTTTTTTTTGTTTGTATTTTTTTAGAGATCCAAAAATAAAAATAATAGGAAATTGTAATCTAATTCTTTCGCCATGTAGTGGAACTATTTTAGATATAACTGAAAATGAAAGTGAAAAAATTATAAGAGTTTTTCTATCAATTTTAGATGTGCATTTGCAACGTTCTCCAATATCTGGAAAAGTGATAAAAGTAGAACATAAATATGGAAAATTTTTAAAAGCTATGAAGCCACAAGCACATTTGTTAAATGAACAAAATATCATTGCGATAAAAAATAAAGATGGGGAATATATTATTAAACAAATAGCAGGAATTTTTGCAAGAAGATGTATTTCATGGGTAAAATGTGGCGATATTCTAAATATGGGTGATAAAATAGGATTGATAAAATTTGGATCTCAAGTAGATTTACATATGCCAAAAAAAGTTAATGTTAAAGTAAAAGTAGGTGATAAAGTTGTATCTGGAGTAACGATTTTTGCAATTTTGCATGACAAGGTATTATTGCAATGAAAAGCGAAAAATTAAAAAAAGGTGTTTATATAATACCTAGTCTTTTCACGTGTGCAAATATATCTTGTGGTTTTTTGTCGATTATATCATCTATAAATGGATATTTTACAAAAGCTGCATGGCTTGTTGTGTTTGCAATAATTTTCGACATTATAGATGGAAGGATAGCAAGATTTACAAAAACCACTAGTGAGTTTGGTATTCAGTTAGATTCATTAAGTGATATGTTATCTTTTGGTGTTGCTCCATCAATTATAATGTATCAACTTGTTTTAAATTCTATGGGGAAACTTGGGATATCGGTTGCTGTATTTTTTGTTTTATGTAGTGCTTTAAGACTTGCAAAATTTAATACCGCAACATCTAAAAGAAGTCTCGTGATTAATGCTTCTTTTATGGGTTTGCCGACACCTGCTTCAGCAGGTTTTTTAATTTCTTTTGTATTAAGTTATGAATTATTTATTACCAATTCAGAACAACAATCTTTAACATTCAAAACAATTCCAATTTTAATGAAGAATATGCCAATTTTTTTTAGTTTAATGCCAATTATGATGGTTATTTTATCTTTATTGGAGGTTTCAAATATTCCATATCTTTCATTTAAAAAAGTGAAACTTTTTAAGCCAAAAATCTTTAGGTTTTTAGTCTTATTAGTTTCACTTATATTACTTATTATTGCTTTTCCACAAAATATAATTTTTATATTATTTGTTTTATATGTTTTTTCAGGAATATTTGGTATAGGTATGAAATACTATAGAATTATAAAAAAGAAAATTAATTTTAAATTTGGAGAAAACAATGGTGATTGAACAAACTTTAGTCTTAATTAAGCCTGATGGAATTAAAAAATCGTTAACCGGTAATATTCTAACAAAATTATCAAATTCAAAAATGACTATTGTAGGATCTAAATTAGTTAAAGTTTATAAAGATCTAGCAGAAAAACATTATTATCATCTAAAAAATACCTTTTTTTTTAGTAATCTAATAGATTATATTCAAGGTAAAATTTATGGTGATCATTGGAATAGAGTATTAGCCTTTGTATATCAAGGTGATAATGCAATTGCCAAAATTAGAAAAATTGCTGGAGCAACAAATCCAGAAGAAGCAGATTCGGATTCAATCAGAGGATCGTATGGTAGAATAACAACTAAAGGAATATATGAAAATGTTGTTCATTGTTCTTCTGATTCATTAGAGTCTGAGAGAGAGATTAAATTATGGTTTAATCCTACAGAAATATATAACTTAATATATGCTACAAAAGAAGTTTTATTAAAAATGGAAAAAAAAATAGTTTGGAAATAATTAGGAGCATAAAGAAATGGTAACACCTTTAAATTTGTTTATAAAAGAAATGAAAGAACTTTTTCAATGTTCTGAAGTTTATATAATGAACGGGACACAAAAGGAAGCAGAAAAATTAATAACTATAGCACAAAATTCTAAATTTGATGATAGAGTTATTTTGAAAAAATTGAACGTCAAAGAATATCCAAATTCATATTATCATCGTTCAAATCCAAATGATGTTTCTCGTACTGAGGATTTAACTTTTGTTTGTACAAATCTAAAGGAACAAGCTGGTCCAAATAACAATTGGATAAAACCAAAAATAGCCAAAATAAAGATGTTAAAACTTTTTAAAAATGCTATGAAAAATAAAATAATGTATGTTATTCCTTTTATTATGGGAATACCAGATTCTAAATATGAAAAAAATTGCGTTCAAGTAACGGATTCAGTTTATGTTGCTTTAAGCATGAGGATCATGACTAGAGTTGGAGATCAAGCTATTTCAAAAATTAATAATAATTCTGAGTTTTTTAAAGGCATTCATTCAATAGGTGATTTAAATCCAAAAAAAAGATTTATTATGCATTTCCCAGAAGAAAATCTTGTTATGAGTTTTGGCTCTGGATATGGAGGTAATGCATTACTTGGTAAAAAATGTTATTCTCTGAGAATTTGTTCGTATTTAGGTTACAAAGAGGGATGGTTTGCTGAACATATGATCATTATAGGAGTTCAAATACCTAATGGAAAGATTATTTATCTTCTTGCTGCTTTTCCTTCTGCTTGTGGAAAAACAAATCTTGCTCTTTTAGAATCTATTTTTAAGGAATATAAAATTTGGACATTAGGAGATGATATAGCTTGGATTAATATTAATGAAGATGGACAACTTTATGCTGCCAATCCTGAAACTGGATTTTTTGGAGTTGCTCCTGGAACAAGTTTTAAAACAAATCCTGTTATGATGAAAACACTTAAGAATAATAAATTTTTCCCAACGTTATTTACTAATACAGCTATTTACAATGATATTCCTTGGTGGGAAGGTGTTTCAGATAATATTCCATCTAATTTAATAAATTGGTATGGCAAAAAATATTGTAAAGATACTGATGGACCTGCTGCACATCCAAATTCGAGATTTACAGTTTCTATTTATAATTGTCCAACACTTTCTCCTGAATATTATAACCCTAATGGAGTTCCTATATCTGGAATTATTTTTGGAAGTCGTAGAAGTAATACTATACCTCTTATTTGCGAAGCAAAAAATTGGACAAATGGAGTATTTATGGCATCAGTAATGGGGTCAGAAACGACAACTGCATCAAATGGAAGTATTGGAAATATTAGACGTGATCCAATGGCCATGCTTCCATTTTGTGGATATAATTTAGGAGATTATTTTCAACATTGGTTAAATGTAAGTAAAAGAACAAAAAAACTACCAAAAATATTTATAGCAAATTGGTTTAGAAAAGATAAAAATAATAAATTTATATGGCCTGGATTTAGAGATAATTCAAGGGTAATAAAGTGGATAATAGATAGAATTAACAAAAAGATTGATGCTAATGAGAGTGAAATTGGTTTTTTACCAAAACGTGGAACAATAGATTTAAATGGTTTAAATATTGATAATGAAAAAATAGAATTATTATTTAAGCTTGATAAAAAAGAGTGGATAATAGAAATAGCAATGATAGAAAAATTCTATTCTAAATTTGGAGATAAAATACCAAAAGAATTAAAAAATTGTTTAAAAGAACTAAAACGAAAATTTAAAATATAAATTTTGTATGTTTGTTAGTAAATTATTTTTGTATTTTTTTTAAAAAATCATTAATGTAAGTTTTTTTGAATGGGTAAAATATTTGTAATTGTATATTTTAAATTAAAAGGTGTTTTATGAAGAGAAATGCTTATTGCGGTTGTATAAATGAAAATGATATAAACAAAAAGCATGTGACAGTATGTGGATGGGTGCATTCACATAGAGATCATGGAGGAATTATTTTTATTGATTTGAGAGATAAATCTGGACTTTTGCAAATTGTCTTTCGCTTAAATAATAAGAATTTAAAACTTTTTAAAATGGCAAAAGATTTAAAAGATGAATATGTGATTTGTGTTAAAGGTTTAGTTCAAAAAAGATCAGAAGATACTATAAATCTTAATATGTTTACTGGTAAAGTAGAACTTATAGCAGAAGATCTTAAAATTTTTAATAAATGTGCTAAACTTCCTTTTGAAATTTCAATACAATCAGAAATTTCAGAAGAATTAAGGTTAAAATATAGATATTTAGATTTACGTCGTCCAAGTTTTCAAAAAAATTTCATCATCAGGCATAAAATTGCAAATGAAGTAAGAAATTTTTTAAATGAGGAAGGTTTTTTAGATATAGATACGCCTCTTTTAACTAAATCTACACCTGAAGGTGCTAGAGATTTTTTAGTACCATCTAGACTACATCATGGTAGTTTTTTTGCTTTACCACAATCTCCACAGCTTTTCAAGCAAATTTTAATGATTTCTGGATTTGATAAATATTATCAATTTGCAAAATGTTTTAGAGATGAAGATTTACGTACTGACAGACAATTGGAATTTACGCAAATTGATATTGAAATGTCATTTGTAGAGGAAGACGAAATAATGAATATCACTGAGCGTATGCTTTCAAGAATTTTTAAAGTAATTTTGAATTTAGATATAATAATTCCATTTAAAAGAATATCTTATGATGATGCAATATTATTATATGGTTCTGATAAACCTGATACTAGATTTGGCATGGAAATAAAGGATTTTTCACAAGAATTTAAAAACAGTAACTTTAGAATATTTTCATCAGTAATTTCTAATGGTGGTATTGTAAGAGGATTGTGTGTTCCGGAAGAAAATAATTATTTTTCACGATCAAAAATTGAAGATCTTACAAAATTTGTTTGTAGCTGTGGAGCTAAAGGTTTATTACATATGCGAATATCTAATTTTGGCATAGAATCTAATGTAATAAAAAAATATTTAAAAAAAGAAGAGTTAAACATAATTAAGTCAAAATTTAATGCTAAACCAGGTGATTTGATTATCTTTATTATGGATAAAGATAAAGAAATAGTTATTGAAGTATTAGCTAAATTAAGATTGAGGATTGGTAAGGAACTAAAATTTATAGATAAAAATAAATATAGTTTTTTGTGGGTTGTTGATTCACCTCTTGTTAAGTGGGACACTGGAGAACAAAAATGGAAAGCGTTACATCATCCTTTTACATCACCAAAGAATGATAATATTTTTAACAATGCTAATATTTCTACAATGAAGTCTAGAGCCTATGATATTATTTTAAATGGCATAGAATTAGGTGGTGGATCGATAAGAATACACGAAACTGATATTCAAAAAAAAATATTTGAAATTTTAAATATTTCTGATAAAATTGTAAAAGAAAAATTTGGATTTTTATTAGATGCTCTAAATTATGGAGCTCCTCCTCATGGAGGTATAGCATTGGGTTTTGATAGAATTTGTTCACTAATTGTTGGTGAGAGATCAATAAGAGAAGTAATTGCTTTTCCTAAAACACAAAAAACATTAGATCTTTTATCAGGTGCTCCTAGTATTATAGAAGATGAACAATTAAAAGATTTGGGATTACATGTAGCAAAAAAATAATTTTAAATATTGAAATATAACTATCAAAATTTATTATGGAAAAATTAAACATAAATAATTTTATAAATTTTATTAATTTTCCAAAAAAATATATAAAATTGTTCAAAAAAGCTGCTTTCATGACACTATCATCTGAAAATGTAAAAAAATATCGATTAAATTTTATAATAATGAAAGATGAAGAAATAAAAAAACTCAATGAAATATATAGAAAATCAAAATATACAACTGATATTCTTTCTTTTTTGATGATACCGAAACTTTTCATAGGTGATATTTATATATCTAAAAATATAACACAAAAACAAGCAAAAATATATAATAATACATGGGAACAGGAACTTACGTATCTTATTATTCATGGGATATTACATATTTTCGGGTATACAGATTATGATAACATCAGTAAAATAAAAATGTTTAATAAGCAAGATGAAATTTTTAAGCGTTTATTTAAAATAAAATTCAAAAATTTTAAGACGATTAAATCATAAATATATTTAACAATTTTGTAATAAATGTTTATAAAATGAATAAAAAAATTATAAAAGGAATTGTTTTAAAATCTGAAACACGAGGTGAATATAACAAACTTATAACAATTTATTCATACGAATTTGGTAAAATGCAAACTTTTGTGTCAAGTGCAAAAAAAATTGTAGCAAAACTTTCATATGCTACTGAACCATTAACTGAAAGTGAATTTTTCATTTGTATTAATAATGCTTATATAAAATCAAAAATTATAGGTGCTAATATTATTAATAATAATACTAAATTAAAAATAAATTTTATAAGAAATTTATACGCTTTATATGTAGTGCAATTAATTGACAACTTTTTATTTTTTAATTATGCAAACGCAAAAAAATACATTTTAATATCACGAATTTTTGAAATATTATGTATTTGCAAATATCCAAAACGTGTACTGGTTGCCTTTATTTTGCGTTTTCTAAAACTTTCTGGATATAATTTTTTAGAATATCTAAAAAATAATAAAAATAACGACATTTTAAATATTGAGCATATCATAAAAACGCTTTCAAACTGCTCTGCGAACGAAGCAGACATGTTTAAAGAAGCTGAAGATATTAAAGTTTGGGATTGTGTTGAAAACTATCTTAAGAAATATACACGATGTTCATCATTAAATAAATTTTTAAAAAAGTTTATTTGAAATATAAATTACAGTTAACATTTTACTTTTTGATAATGCCTCCTCCTAAAACAACATTGTCATCATAAAACACTACACTTTGCCCAGCAGTAATGGACATTTGTGGTTCATCAAATTTTATTTTAACTTCAGTATTATTTAACGGAGTAATAGTGGCCATCGCACATTTATGTTGTTGTCGTATTTTTATATTAGCTTTAATAATAGATTGTTTATGAATTGTACAAAAACTTGCCCATATCACTTTATCAGCTATAAGGTATGAAGAATATAAATCTTCTTTTGTACCAACTACTATAGCATTTTGTTTAGTCATAATATTTATAACATATAATGGTTTTGCTGTACCTCCTGATAATCCAAGTTTTTTACGTTTTCCTATAGTATAATTCCAAATACCTTTATGTTTACCTAAAATTTTACCTGTTTTATCAATAATATTTCCAGGATTTGATGAAAATTTTAAAATATTGTTATAATCATCAGCATAAAAATCTTGACTATCACGTTGATTTATAATAGGGAGTCCAATATCTTTTGCAATATCTTTAACTTGTTTTTTTGTATATCTACCAAGTGGAAAAACTGTTTTTGATAATGTGTTTTGTGTAAGTCTATACAAAAAATATGTTTGATCTTTTTTTTTATCAATGGCTTTCAATAATTGGTATGCGTTCAAAGAATTACTAAATTTTATATTAGCATAATGTCCAGTAGCAAATTTGTCAAAAGATATCCCTTGTTTTTTTGCTTTAGCTAATAAAGTTCCAAACTTGATATATGTATTACACCAAATACAAGGATTTGGTGTGCGACCATTTTTATATTCATTTTTAAAATTTTCTATAACGATTTTTTTATATTCTTCTTTACAATTCAATATATGTAATGGTATTTTAAGAAATTTTCCTATTTTATGTAAATTCAATATTTCATTTTCTTCTGGACCAAAACATGTACTATAGCGTTTATTTTTAGGCTCAACAAATGACTTATCCCATATAGACATCATTGCCCCAATTACTTCATGTCCTTGCTTTTTTAATAAATAAGCGACAATTGCAGAATCAATACCACCACTTAAACCTACCAATATTTTCATTATTTCTCCTCTTTCATAAAAAATAAATTTCATTTATTGGGATAGTAAATTTACTTTACAATGATATCCTTTATCATTAGATACATATCTTTTTATAGATTTAATTTTATTTTCTATACAAATTCTACAATGTACAGGCGATTCATCAATACAAATCTTTCCAGGATATATTTTATAGTATTTTTTGTATATAGCTTTTGTAGCATTTGGCATAATTACATTAGCTCCACTTTGTAAAGCAATTATACGACCTCTATTATTTAATGTTTCCATAGCTGTTGTCGCAGCTATATTTATATCTGGCATTAACAATCTTAATATTGCCATAATTTTCAACGATAATTCAAATAAATTTTTACTATTTATATTTTTAATAGGAGTATCAGGATTATAAATAAAAGGACCTATTCCTACCATATCTACAGGTATTGATTTAAGATAAATAATATCTTTCACTATACTTTTCAATGTTTGTCCAGGTAAACCTACTATTATTCCTGATCCAATTTCAAATCCTAGTTTTTTTATGTTTTCAATGCAATTCATTCTGTTCTTTAAGTTCATACCAGGATTTAATTTATGATATAGAATTTCATCTGTAGTTTCAATTTTTAATAAATATCTATCAGCACCAGCAACACGATAAGCTTTATATTCTTCAAAAGTTTTTTCTCCAAGACTTAATGTTAAAGCAAAATCTAATTTTTTAATTTCTGAAATAATTTTTGACATTTTTTTTATGTCATAATAATTATCTTCACCAGATTGTAAAACTATAGTTTTATATCCATAATATTTTGCTTTATTTGCTAAATTTATTATTTCCTTTAGTTTTAAACGATATCTTATTATTTTAAAATTATCAGATCTTAATCCACAGTATAAACAGTTTTGTTTACAATAATTTGAAAATTCTATAAGTGCACGTAAGTGCACACCATTACCAACATATTTTAAACGTACTTTATTTGCTATATCAAAGAGTTTTTTACTTTCTTTAGATTGTATCAAGTAAAGAATTTCTTTTTCGCACAATATGTGCGATTGAATTGCTTTATTTAATATAAATTTTATATTATTAATAGACATAATAGTTTTTTTTATTATATAAAAAAAAATATAAAGCAAATCAAGATCTATTTTCGTATAGCAAAAAAAATCTTTAACAGATTTGTATGAGAAAGTGTACTTAAAATTTCATGCAATATAACATTAACTGTACGATTTAAAAAATATTTTTACTATATTACATAATAAAACATATGAAATTTTTGTATCCATTATCATTAGTTTATTTTCTTATCTATAAATTAGATATGAAATTTAGTATTCAAAAAAAACTTTCTAAACCTGTAATAAGTATTGGGAACATTACTTGGGGAGGAACCGGAAAAACACCAATTGTAATAGAGCTTTTAAATTTTCTCGTGAATAATAATTTAAAACCTGTTGTGTTAACACGTGGATATTTTAGAAAAAATAGTAAGATACCATTAATTCTAAAAAATGGGGCAAAATTAGTCAACGTATCAAACAGTGGTGATGAACCTCTTTTAATTGCAAAAAGCGTTGTTAAAGCAGCTGTTATTGTAGGCAAAAAAAGATATAAAAATGCTTTAAGATTCGAAAACGAATTGTTACCAGATGTTTATATTTTAGATGACGGTTTTCAACATTGGAATATTAAAAAAAATTTAGATATAGTTTGTTTAAATGCAGCAAATCCGTTTGGAAATGGATTACTAATACCTGCTGGAAATTTACGCGAAAAACTAACAGCTTTAAAAAGAGCATCTGTTATAATTCTTACAAATTCTGATATTATTTCTATAAAAAAACTTCGCAAATTAGAACAAAAGGTGTTTTCTTTATCTGGGAAGATACCTTTTATCACATATTATGGTGAATTTAAATATAAAACTATAGATTTATCTTCAGATTTTGACATTAATCATTTTAAACAATTTAATATATACTCGTTGAGTGCTATAGGATTTGCTGATGGTTTTAAAAACTCTATCAGAAATTCTGGAATAAAAATAAAAGACAGTATAATTTTAAGAGATCATAGCTATTATGATAATACAATTATTAAAAACATAATAAAAGAAAAAGGAGAAAACTCGCGTTTTATTATCACAGCTAAAGATTCAGTCAAATTTGAAAATGTAGATGATAATATAAAGCAAAAATTTGCAGTTCTTACTGTAAAACCATGTTTTATGGAAAGGAAAAAAGAATGGGATCTAACAATATTAAAGTCCCTGCAGTCTTTTTAGATAGAGATGGGACAATTATTTTTAATAAAAAATATTTAAATTCGCCAAAAAAAGTAAAACTTTTTTCTTTTATCGCTGAAAGTATAATTAAATTAAAAAATGCAGGATTTAAGATAATTGTTGTAACAAATCAATCCGGTATAAATAGAGGAATACTTACAAAAAAACAATTAAATATAATAAATGAAAAAATTAACAATTTATTAAAAAAAAAGGGAGCGAAAATAGATGGATTTTACTATTGTCCACATATTGAAGCTGATGATTGTAAATGTAGAAAACCTAAAATTGGCATGGTACTAGAAGGATCAAGATTCTTTAATATAAATCTCAAAGAATCATATGTAATAGGAGATTGTATAAAAGATTATTTATTGGGATTTAATATGGGAGGCAAAGGTATTTTAGTTCTTACTGGTCATGGTAAAAAACAAAGAAAGGAAATATCAAAAGAAAAAATAAAACCTATGGCTATATCAAAAAATTTAAAAGAAGCTGTAAAAGTAATAGTTCAAAACAAAAAAAATAGAAAATGATATATAGTAAATTTTAATATTCACATCGTTATTTCGACTAGTATACATAATCTTTGTACTTGATTTATAGTTAATATTTTGATTTCATTAAATTATTGTTTTTTTGTATTGATTTTTCTTGATTCAAATTTATAATAAAAAGAGGAAATGTTAAATGTATAAAATAGTTTTGATTAGACACGGAGAGAGTGTTTGGAATAAGGAAAATAAGTTCACTGGTTGGACAGATGTTGATTTATCAGAAAATGGAATAAAAGAAGCTTTAAGTGCTGGCATACAGTTAAAAAAACATGGTTTTACTTTTAATCTTTCATATACTTCTGTTCTTAAAAGAGCAATAAAAACACTTTTCAATATACTTGATACTATGGATTTACTTTGGATTCCTGTAATAAAAAATTGGAAATTAAACGAAAGGCATTATGGAGCATTACAAGGATTGAATAAATTTGAAACAAGTATAAAATATGGTAAAAAACAAGTAGAAAAGTGGAGAAGAAGTTATGATATTCGACCAATAATTTTAGATAAAGATGACAATAGATGTCCTAGTAATGATATAAAATATATTGGATTATCAGATACTGAATTACCGTTGACAGAAAGTCTAAAAGATACAGTATCAAGAGTTGTACCATATTGGAATGATGTAATTATTCCGCAAATAAAACTGGGTAAAAAAATTATAATAGTAGCACATGGTAATAGTTTAAGAGCATTGATTAAGTATCTTAATAATATAAGTGATGACGATATAATAAATTTAAACATACCAACTGCAGTACCATTTGTTTGTGAATTTAATGATCAATTAAAATTGTCAAAAAGTTATTATTTACGTGATTCATAATATAAGTTTAATTTATAAAGTAAATTAGTATATAAAAGAATATATTTCAGCAATTTCACTTATTTTTAAAAGTTGATATATTTTTACAGGAGTAATAAAATGGATATTAAAAAATACGTTTTAAATTTGTCAAAAAAATCTAAAAAAAAAGTGATTTTGCCTGAAAGTTTTGATGAGAGAGTTATAAGAGCTGCTCATATGCTTACAGAGGATGGTATAGCTTCTGTTATTTTGCCTACTCATAATATAAAAATACTTAAAAAAAATGGATATAAAATTGGTATTAATTTAGATAAAATTGAAATTATCGAAATTGATATAAATCTTCTTGATAAAGATAAAGTAGAAAAATTCATAGATGCTAGAAGAAAAAAAAATATTTCTAGACAAGATAGTATAGATCTTTTAGAAAAAAACTTGTATTTCTCAATGATGTATTTAAAAAGTGGAAAATGTAATGCATGTGTGTGTGGAGCAGTTTACGACACAACTGATGTTTTAAGAGCAGGATTTCATGTAATAGGGCCTGCAGAAGGAATAGATACTGTTTCTTCATATTTTCTTATGATACCTCCAAAAAATCATACTGTTATAAAAGAACCAATTTTTTTTGCAGATTGTGCTGTAAATCCTGAACCTAATAGTATCGAATTAAGAGATATTGCAATATTAAGTGTAAAAAATTTCAAAAAACTTTTTCCAAATAGATTTGCAAATGTTTCAATGTTATCATTTTCAACAAAAGGAAGTGCTAATAATAAGGTTTTATCTAAAATAATAGAGGCTACTGAATTTTTAAAAAATTTTTTTGCTAGAGAAGACGATATAAATGTTGATGGAGAATTTCAATTTGATGCTGCAATTATACCAAGTGTTGGTAAAAGAAAAGCTCCTAATTCATCTATTTCAGGAAAATCAAATATTATGATATTTCCTGATTTGAATTCAGGAAACATAGGATATAAAATTGCAGAAAGACTTGGTGGATTTCAAGCACTAGGTCCTGTGCTCCAAGGACTGGATCTCCCAGTAAGTGATTTAAGTAGAGGATCTAGTAGTGATGATATTTATCTTATTTCTTCAATCTTGCTTTTATAAAAAATAATCAAAAAACAACATTATTTTTAATTATTTTTTCTATTATTTTAGTCCCTAAACTAATTGTTGAATTTACGTCGTTAATATTGAAAACAGATATAGGTGCATGAATATATCTTACAGGTATGCTTAAGATTCCTGTAAGTATTCCGTTTCTGTTTATATATGTTATTGCACCATCCGTTATACCAGCATTGATTATGTCTATCTGATATGGTATTTTATTTTTGTACGCAATATTAACCATGAGTTTATGTATTTTTTGATTTACTATTATACCTCTTCCAGAAGCTTCTATCATAGTTATATTAGTTCCTTTTCCTAATTTTAATATTGAAGTTTTTTCTTCAATTCTAGGAATGTCACCACTAATAGTGGTATCTATAACAAGTACAAAATCCGGATTTAATTTAAAAGAAGATGTTTTTGCTCCTTTTAAACCAATTTCTTCTTGAACAGTCGCACACGCATAAATTTCACTACTTAAATCTTTATTTTTTTTTAATTTTTCCATGATTTTTATCATAGTATAGCAACCTATTCTATTGTCAACTGCTTTACCATAATAAAAACTACCATTCAATATACCTGCCATAGGTTCAAAAATAATTTGATCACCTATATCTATAATTTTTAATACATTTGTTTTTGAAGGAATACCAATATCTATGAACATATCTGTATATTTTATTGATTTATTATTTTTTTCATCTTTTGCTAAGTGTGGAGGTATTGTCCCTATTATTCCGGTTACATGCTCACCTTTTTTATTTATAATTTTTACCATTTTACCTGGTAAAACAGAATCATCAATTCCTCCAATTTTAATAAAATATATATACCCATTTTTATCAATATATTTTACTACCATGCCAATTTCATCCATATGTGATATAATCATTATTTTTTTTTTACCTGTTCCTATTTTCCCTATAACATTGCCTAAATTATCTATTACGACGTTATCACATATACTAGAAAGATAATTTGTTATAATCTTTGCAACATTTTCTTCATATCCAGAAATACCATCAGATGTTAATAAATTATTTAACAATTCATCTTTCATTTTTTGATTTTCCTTTTTTTTATTATAAACATTATTGTATCTATAAGACAAATATTCATACAAAAATTATAATAACGCTTTATAAATTTTTATCTATAAATTATTATGTAAAAAAAAACGGCATAAACAAAAGTGACAATAAGAATGTTGTATTAATAATATACATATTTTAAAAGTTGTAAATAAAAACCACTTTTTATTGTATAGTTAATACAATAATAGTATTACATAAAATTATTTTTGGTAAACATATTTTTTGGCAGATTCACCTTAAAATATTTTTTTTGTTAATGCTATTGAATTCAATAATAATACTATTTTTTTTATCATTTTCTATTATAAAACAATTTTGCCAATTTCGCTTTTTGTTTTGAAACTGTATTATTATGCAATACATTCTTCTTTGATGCTCTATCCAACTTTGAGAAAATATCTGATAATTTTTCAAGCCCTACTTTATTATTATCATTATTATCTTTTACGTATTCTTTAATTTTTTTTATTAAAGTTTTAATTCTATTTTTAATTATCATATTTATTTTATTTCTTTTTTTTGATTTTCTAGTTTCTTTAATAGCAGATGTATGCCTACCAGTTTTAAGTTTCATTATTTTGTCTCCTTCACAGATTATTAATAATTAATCAAACTGTATAAAAATACGCAATAGAGAATTATAGCTTAAATTTGATTATATAATCAAATTTAAGCCATTTTTAGTTGTTAGATAAGATGGACACATAGTACACATAATTGTTGTTTTTTACATTCATCAATTTTTAAAAACATATATTACTATCATTTTATGATATCTATTACTATACTAATAAATTAAAATAAAATTATATGCATCTCTCTCTATATATTTATGTATGTTAAAATTTACTCTATATAAAAAATAAATACATAATTTATGTATTGTTTTCTGCCCACGATCGACGCACATATAATGGATTTATTTCTTCATAATTTGTTGTGTTATTTTTTTGTTGATAAGCAAGTATTGCTAATGTTTGTGCATTTGGCATATGTATGATATTAGGTAAATTTGCGCCGCATGATTTGCCTAATTCCTTAATAAATTTTGCTTTATAAGTTATAGTAGCATTACCTATAATGAGTGTTTCTTTTTTTGATTTTTTTATATTTTTTATAAATGAATTTATATTTTTAACTATGATCACTCCCTTACTGTTTTTAACATAAACTTCGTTTCTAAGTGCGTCAATAGCTGCAATTATTTTTAACGGTTTAATTATTAAAAAAGATTTTTCTAAAATAGATAAAGTGTCGATAGCTACAATTGGTTTATTTAGTGTTTGTGCTAATATCTTAGTAGCTGTTATTCCAATTCTTATACCAGTAAAACTTCCTGGTCCTATAGATACTGCAAATTTATCTATACTCTTAAATGAACTACCTGTTTCATGCAATAGTCTTTCTATAACTGGTATAAGCATTTCTGAATGTATATTATATACAAAATCATAATAAAACGATACAATAGTCTTATTATTTTCATTCAAAGCTATACTAAATGTTTTTCCAGATGTTTCTATAGCTAAAATTTTCATCGTTTTTTTTCTATTTTTATTATTCTTTTTGATTTAAAATATTCAATTTTTATATCCCAAGAATTATCATTTTTACACTCTGTTAATCTATTTGACCATTCAATAAGTGCAATATTATTACTATAAATATATTCTTCTATTCCTATATTCCATATATCAGTTGGTTCAAGTCTATATAAATCTAAATGAAAAAGTTTTAAATTACAATTTATATTATACTCATTTACAAGAATAAAGCTTGGACTACGTGCAAATCCCTTAATTCCAAATGCTTTTATTACACCTTGAACAAAAGTTGTTTTTCCACTTCCTAAACTACCATTTAGAAAAACTATATCTCCATTTTTCAATATAGACGCAAACTGTTCTCCTAAATTTTTAGTATCTTTTGGAGTTGTAGTAATAATATTTTTTTTACTAAAAGTGTCTATATCCAGAATATTTAACCTTTTTTTCTTTTCCATTGTAAAAATATTTTACCTTTTTTGACAAATTGATTCGGCCTACATAAGAAATACTAGGCAGTATTTCTTTAATAAGTTTTGCTTTTAATGTAGACACTGTAAAAATAAGTTCATAATCTTCTGCTCCAAATAATGCATATTTGATTTGCTCTGATTTATTTTTAATGACTTTTTTTAAACTTAAAGAAATTGGAATTTTCTCAATATAAATATCTGCTCCTTTATTTGAATTTTTTGCAAGAAGATTTACAGAAACATAAAATCCATCAGAAGCATCGATTAAAGAAGTTAAATGTTTTGATATCATAATAGATTCATTGAATTTTGCTTTTGGATTATTTTGCTTTGAAATTAAAAAGCGTTCATATTTATTATACTTATGTTTTGGTCCATATTTATATAAAAGATCTACTCCTGCACCAGCATCTCCAAAAGTATTTGTTAGTCCTATCAAATCTCCAACTCTTGCATTATTTCTTCTGATTATTTTGTTTGTTTTACCAATACCAATAGTTGTAATAGAAATTATAATTTTATCAGCTCTTACAGTATCACCACCAGCTATTACCATATTATACTTATCACACGTCATTTTTAACCCTTTATATAATTTCTTAATAAAAATTTTTGAAGTCGTAGGAGGAATTCCAAGTCCTATAAATATATATTTAGGTTTTACATTACCCATTGCAGCTATATCACTTATATTCACTTCAACAGCTTTCTTTCCGAGATCTTGTGGATCTATCCAATTTTTTTTAAAATGAACATTTTCTATTAACATATCTTTTGTAATAAAAATTTTTTTTTGCCCTATTTTAAAACAAAAACAATCATCACCTATGTTAACAATAATATTGTTATCATTTTTCAAATTTAATTTAGTAAAATCATTTTTTATCATATCTATTAACTTAAATTCATCTATTGATGATATATATTTTTTTTTCATTACCTTGAATTATACAAATTTTAATATTATTATGAAAATTGAAGAAATAATTTTCATAACATGTATAAAAAATGTAAAGGCTATTTATATTATTATGTATAATGTTAAAATACTGAAATACACTGTAGGAATTGTTTATAACAAATCAAAAAAAATTCAAAAATTTAACATTAAAGATTATGAAGTGGTTGTAGCGATATAAATGTAAAGTTTTTATAAGCGATTCTATATCTGTAAATAAAAAAAAATAGATTTTTTTATCAATAGGTGGTGACGGTACAATGCTTAAAGTAATAAGAACTTTTTCACCTTTTTTCAGTACCTGTTAAAGGAATAAATTTAGGTTCATTAGGTTTTTTAACAGATATTTATGAAAATAAGATATTTATACTTTTAGAAAATATTTTGTGTTTAGGAATTGTAGTTGAAAATAGTGTAGAATTTAAACTAAATGATAAAAAATTAAAAACGGGAGCTGTTAATGATTATGTTGTGCGTTCTTTATTTATTGGTAAACTTGTAACTACTGTTAATGTTAGTATTGATAAATGTTTCAGTGCAGAGTACAAGTGTGACGGAATGATTATAGCCACTCCTACAGGATCAACAGCTTATTCTCTTGCTGCTTCAGGACCTATAGTTTATCACATAGTATCCCAGTTTTTATTCTTACGCCAATTTCTCCACACACAGTAACACAAAGACCAATGATAATATCACAAATAAGAGTATCGTTTTTTTTGTTACAAGAAATAAATATAATATTGGAGAAATTTTAATATCAATAGATGGACAGAAAAATTACAGTTTACATAATGGAACAAAAATAAAATTTTCTCTTTACGAAAAACCTTTTAAACTTATAAAAAATTGTAGTAAATCATATTTTGAAACGTTAAGAACAAAATTACACTGGAGTATGTAAAGTTAAAATAATACACTCTGTTCAATAAAAATGGAGCACTTTAAAGAAATATAAAAAAAGTAATATTTTTTTCTATTTTTAATAATATTTTAATAATATTTTTATAAGTTTAAGTGAATGAAATTATAAGTTAGTGATAAGTAAAATCAGTATTATTTTTTTAAAAGAAACACATAAAAACTCTCCGGGACCAGGATTCGAACCTAGACAAAGGGATCCAAAATCCCTTGTGCTACCATTACACAATCCCGGAAAAATTCCTTTAATTAATAATATAATTCTTTTTCCTATATATTTACAGTAGAAGTAAACCAAATTTGCCATTTATATTTCTCTAAATCATTTTTAATTCTTTGATTTTCAAGATTTGAATTTAATATTCCAAAAACTGTTGATCCTGATCCTGACATAAGATTTACATATCCTAATTCATTTAAAACATTTTTAATTTTTTTTATTTCTGGGTAGTATGGAATAACAAATTCTTCAAGTCTATTAAAACAATAACTAAAATACCCTTTAAATAAATATGTTAAAGTTTTATTAATTTTTTTTTGATTTTTTAATGGATATTTTATTCTTTTATATATATTTTTTGTTGAAAGACCAAACCCAGGATTCACAAGAACTATATTCAAATCGTGTATTAAAAAATCATTTAACGGTATAACGATTTCTCCTATACCTCTACATAAAGCTGTACCACATGTTAAAAAAAAAGGAACATCAGCTCCTATCTCTTTTGCAATTTGATTCAGTTTACTTTTTGTTGTTTTTATATTCCATAATTTAACCAAAGCTTTAATTGTAGTTGCCGCATTTGAAGAACCTCCACCTAATCCTGAACTTATAGGGATATTTTTTTTTAAATATATTTTTACACCACTTTTTATATTAAAATAATTTTTAATAAGAAGAACAGTTTTATAAATAATATTCTTTTTGTTGTTGATAGATTTGTCATTACATTCAATTAAGATATCTTTATCTATAAGTTCAAAAAAAATAGTGTCACACAGATTTATGGTTTGCATAATACTTTCTAAATTATGATATCCATCAGATCTTTTATTTTTAATTTCTAAGAACAAATTAATTTTTGCAGGTGATTTAAAATATATTTTCATTTATATATAAAATTTTGAAATAACAATATTTTAATTCTACCAAGTTTTACTTATTCTTACATTTGCTTTCACTTTTAAATCTTCAATATAATTTATATAAGCTTGTCTTTCATTAAATTGAGACAAAGTATCAATTATATCATCTTTTATATCATCAAATGATATATTTCTTTTAGCTCGTTTTTCTTCAATCTTTATAAAATGATATCCTAAATCTGTTTTTATAGGATTTTTTGTATAACTGCCTACTTCCATTGAAAATATAATATCACTTATACTAGGTATAAGATCACTTTTTGAAATTACTCCTAAATCGCCATTTTTAGAACTAGAAATTTTATCTTCAGAGTATTTTCTAACGAGACTATCAAAAGTTTGCTTTTGAAGTTCTCTCTTTATATCGCCAATTTTTACAAAAACTTCTTTTATTTTTTCTGATGATGTATCTTTTGGACAATTTATAAAAATTTGTTTTAATCTTACTTGTTCCTCCGACATTTTTTTTATAGCATCAGAAAGATTTTCTACGAGTAGGTCATATTCTTTTATATAATTTTTCGACATTCCTTTAGATCCTTTAGAATTTTCTATTTTTTCAATAGCTTTTTCATAAAGTAATCTTGCATCAGTTTCAGATGGGATTTTAATTTTTGGTCCTATTGATTGTCTTAAGAGTTTCATAATTATAATTTGATCACCAACTTTTTTTTCAAGATCACTGATTTTCAAATTTTCTTTTTTAAGTTCCGCATTAAATTCTAATTCATTTGCAAATCTTTTTTTTATTTCGAGAATATTACTTTGAATTTCTTTTTTTGAAACTTCTATTTTCCGTTTCCGTGCTTCTTGCTTTAAAATTATTTCTTCAATTTTTTGTTCTAAGATAATATCTTTTAATTCACTTTCTTTTTGTTTATTTTGATTTATAACAGGCAATGCTTGTTTATATTGCTCGACAATAGAAGAAAAAATATCATTAACTTCAGTCTCAAAAATAGGAATTTCGTTTATAATTGCTACAGTTTTATTCACTATTTTATCTGCAGTAATTTCAGGTATCATAAAAAAATTTGAAATTGCTATGATCCACAACATCGACATCGATCTTAAAATCAATCTTTTCATACTTTTCATACTAGTGCTTGTTACACCTCCAATTTGAACACTTATTTATTAACTTTTTTAGTTTAGTGTTATTTTATTAATATCACGCATTATACATTATATTATAAGTTTACATTATAATCAATTTTAATATTTCCAAGTTTTTGTTTTTCCCTCAAAAACCATATATTAAACCTTTCTTTTTCTAAAAGTTTTTTTATATTTTCTTTAGCATCGTAAAATGGTATAGGTTTAAGCTTTTGTTCAGATATTTTTAGTATTATGTGATATCCATAAGTTGTTTTTATAATACCAGAAATTTCGTTATCTTTAAGATTCAGAACAACTTGTTCAAGCTCTGGCATTAAATTACCCTTTTTAAAAGGACCTATAAGACCACCATTACTTGCAGAGAGAGTATCTTGTGAAAACTCCTTTGCCATTTTTTCAAAACTTTCACCATTTCTTAACTTTTCATAGACGTTTTTAGCTGATTTTAAATCATACAACACAATATGTCTTATCATATACGCTCTAGGATTATCAAATACGTCCCTGTTTTGATCATAGTATATCTGAACATCCATATCTGTCACTTTTATATCGTTAAGTATTTTTTTGATATAAATTTCTAGCAACAATTCATCTTTATATTCATCATAATATCTGCGTTGTTTTTTCTTAAACTCTTTTAAAGTATTTTTGTATTCAAAATTTTTATTAATTTTTGACATTTTTGCAGCTCTTTTAACTATAGCTTCTCTAACAACAGCGTCTATAAACTGCTTTTTACCAAATGTAGTGCTTACATATTTTTGATATTCGATAGGAGTATTCAACAATTTTTCGCTTAGTTCATTTTTTGTAATTCTGTCTTTTCCAATCATTATAACGACATGATCATTTTTTTTACAGGCACTAAATAACAATACTATCAACATCAACATAACCCCAGATAAAAACTTACTTACCATGATCAAAAATCTCCTTTTTTGTTTATCTTTATTTAGTTGAGTTAATAACTACAACACCCCGGGTTATAATACAATTTTATATTTAAGTAGTCAAACAAGAAATTGCAATTTACAAATAATATAAATTATATTTACATTGCAAATTTTTATATAAACTTTCATAAAAAAATTTATGAATTATCAAATAGCAAAAACAAATTCAATAATGTCGCCATCTTTTATAAGATATTTTTTGCCTTCATTTTTTAACAAACCAGCATTCTTTGCTATTTTTTCATCACCAAATTTGAATAAATCATTAAAGTTCAAAACTTTAGCACGTATAAACCCCCTATCAAAATCAGAATGAATTATTCCTGCTGCTTGTTGTGCTAAAATTCCATTTTTTATGGTCCAAGCTTTTATTTCCAAATTTCCAGCAGTAAAAAATGTAATAAGATTTAGTAAGTTATATCCAGCTCTTATTAAACCATTAAGACCTAACTCTTTCATTCCTAAATTCTTTAAAAATATTTCTTGATCAATTTTATGAAATTCAGAAAGTTCTGCTTCGATTTTGACACATAATGATATAGTACCTCCAGATCTTTCATATTTTAATTTTTCTTTTACAGCTTCAGTGTACTTGTTCCTCATTAATGGCAAATCGTTTTCTGATATATTGCAAACGTATAAAACCGGTTTAGATGATATCAAAAAGAAATCTTTTAAAATTATTTTTTCATCGTCATCAAGTTCAAGAGAATTTACAGTTTTGCCAGAATTAAGATGATCTTTTATTTTTTTTGCAAGTATTAATTCTCTAACAATCTTACTATTACTTTGACTAAATCGCAATAATTTTTCAAGTTTTTCAAGTTTTTTAGATATTGACATTATATCGGATAGAATAAGTTCAGTATTAACAATATCTATATCTCTAATAGGATTAACTGTATCCATAACATTCACTATATTTGCGTCATTAAAACATCTTACTATATGAATAATAGCACTAGCTTCTTTAATGTGTGCCAAAAACTGATTACCTAATCCTTCTCCATTTGATGCATTTTTTACAATTCCAGCAATATCAACAAATTCTATAAAAGCAGGAATTGTTTTTTTAGCTTTATAAATTTTTTTTAGAGTATTTAATCTATTATCAGGTACACAAACTGTACCTATGTTTGGATCAATAGTGCAAAATGGATAATTTGCTACTTCAGCATGTGCTCTTGTTATAGCATTAAAAAGTGTGGATTTTCCTACGTTGGGAAGTCCAATAATACCAAGTTTCACAAATCCTCTTCTAAGCGTCCGTTTTTATGTAATTTTATGTAAAGATTTTTTGATAACATTACATTAATATTAATCTGTTTAACTTGCAATACTTTCAATAACTTTTGTCATATATAATATAAGAGATGTCTTTCTATACTATAACAACTAAATTACACTGAATTAATAATTAGACCGATGTAATTAAACTTGCTTCATTACCTGCTTGCTATTATGTATGACACAAATTGCATAAAACACGCATATATGCATAATAATTAACCATAATTATTATAGTTAACATAGCTAATAGTACATATTTCTATAAAATTCTACAACTTACATTACATTACACTGCTACTGCGCTATACTGCAACCAATTTTTTAATTTGACAACACATGCAGTAGTTTTATATCATTCATTTGCATAACAAACTAATTTGCGTTTGCGCAGCGCTAATAGGCTACTACATATACCAAAGTAGCTATAATAGCGCTAATGTGGTACTGACTATATAGAAAGAAAAAATTATAGGAGGTTTATTGTGTCAGTAATTAGAATAGGTATTAATGGGTTTGGTCGTATTGGACGTTTAGTGTTTCGTGCTGCTCAAAACAGACAAGATGTTCAAATAGTTGCTATCAATGATTTGATTGATGTTGAATATATGGCTTATATGTTAAAATATGATACAGTATATGGAAGATTTCACGGTGATGTTAAGGTTAAATCTGGATATTTAATTGTTAATGGGAATAGTATTCGTGTAACTGCAGAAAAAAATCCTGAAAATCTAAAATGGAAAGAAGTCAAAGTTGAATATGTTGTTGAATCAACAGGATTATTTCTTTCCAATAGCAAAGCCAAAGCGCATATTGATGCTGGAGCAAAATATGTTGTTTTATCAGCTCCTTCAAAAGATGATACCCCAATGTTTGTTTGTGGAGTAAATTTAAATTCTTATACAAAGGGGACACAGATTGTATCAAATGCTTCTTGTACAACTAATTGTTTAGCCCCAATTGCTAAAGTTTTAAATGATGAATTTGGTATAATCAGCGGTTTGATGACTACGGTTCATGCTATGACAGCTACACAAAGAATTGTTGATGCTCCTTCAGTTAAAGATTGGAGAGGTGGAAGGTCAGCATTCGGTAATATAATTCCTTCTTCTACAGGTGCAGCTAAAGCTGTTGGTAAAGTAATTCCAGAATTGTATGGAAAATTGACTGGGATGTCATTTCGTATCCCTATACTTGATGTTTCAGTGGTAGATTTAACTGTTAATTTAAAAAAGTGTACTACTTATGATGAAATTAAGAATACTATGCAAACATATTCAGAAAACGAATTAAAAGGGATTTTGGGATATACTGATGATGATGTTGTATCTTCAGATTTTATTGGTGATTCAAATATTTCTATTTTTGATGCAAAAGCAGGTATTGCTTTGACAGAAAAATTTTTTAAAATTATTGCTTGGTATGACAATGAATGGGGTTATTCAAACAAGATTTTAGATCTTATTTCACACATGAAAAAGATAAATGGATAAATTTAGTAATCTGTTATAAAAGTTATGTTTTGGTTTTACATGTAAAGAGGAGTATAGTATTATGAGTATAAAAAAAACACTCAGGAACATTGACATCAGAAAAAAAAAGGTATTAGTTCGTGTAGATTTTAATGTTCCTCTTAACAAAAATCTTGAAATAACAGACGATAAGAGAATAGTTGAAGCTATACCAACTATAAAATATCTATTGGAAAATAAGGCAGCAGTGATACTTATGTCGCATTTAGGAAGACCTAAAGGTAAAGTTGTTCCAAAAATGAGTTTAGAACCGGTTTCTATACGTTTAGGTGAACTTCTTGGCAAATTTGTAAAATTTATTGGTGGTGATTGTATAGATTCAAAGTCAAAAAAAATAGCAAGTAATTTAAAGTACGGCGAAGTACTATTATTAGAAAATCTTAGATTTCATCCAGAAGAAGAAGGTGTGTTTTTTTCAAATGATAGTAATGAATTTGCTATGGAGAACTTTGCAAAAGAACTTGCTTCAATGGGAAATGTGTTTATTCAAGATGCATTTGGTACAATACATAGAAGACATGCTTCAACTATATATATTGTTAAACATATTGAGGATTCAGCTATAGGATTACTTGTTGAAAAAGAACTTAAATTTTTTAATGATATGTTGGAAAATCCAGTGAGGCCTTTTTTAGCAATTTTAGGTGGTGCTAAAGTGTCAGATAAAATAAATATCATAGAAAACTTGCTAAATAAAGTTGATTCAATCATAATAGGTGGAGCTATGGCGTATACTTTCTTAAAATCCCAAGGTGTAAGTACAGGATTTTCATTAGTAGAGGACGAAAAACTAGATTTAGCCGGTGAATTAATTAGAAGAGCAAAAGAAAAAAAGATAGATTTTTTATTACCTATTGATCATACAGTTATTGACAAATTTGATTATTCTAATAGACAAATTTATGAAGATACGAAAATACAGATTACTGTAGATGAGGCAATTCCAGAAAAATTTATGGGTGTTGATTTAGGACCTATGTCAATTGAAAAATTTTCTGAGATTATTAAATTTTCAAAAACTATAATTTGGAATGGGCCTGTTGGTGTATTTGAAATAGATAAATTTTCAAAAGGAACTCTTAAAATTGCAAAAAATATAGCAACAGCAACTGATGAAGGTGCAATATCTATTATCGGTGGTGGTGATTCTGTTTCAGCAATAAGTAGATCTGGTATAGATAAAAGAATAACTCATATTTCTACTGGTGGTGGAGCATCTTTAAAACTTCTTGAGGGTAAAGAACTCCCAGGAATTTCTGTTATTCCAGAAATAAATGAAATTAAAAAAAAATGTTGAATTTTATATAAATAATTTATTGTTAATTTTTGTATGTGGTATAAACATTTATGAAAAATATGGTAGTTATATTTTTAAAATTCATTCATTATTCAATTTGTTTTTGTTTAATTTTTATTATACTCTTACAGTCTAGTAAAGATGGAGGAGGTATTATGGGTATTTTTAATAGTAGTATACGCGAAAAATTTTTAGATTATCCATCTAATATATCTCTTATAAAAAAAATTACTGCAATAATAATTTGCATGTTTTTATTTACATCATTGATAATTACAAGACTTTCTACAACATTAAATGCATGTTTGTTATAAATATTTTTTTTAGTGAAAATATTTATTGAGTAAAATATAATAATGAATAATTACTGCTGAGGTGGCGAAATTGGCAGACGCGCACGCTTGAGGGGCGTGTTCTTACATGATGAATGCGGGTTCAAGTCCCGCTCTCAGCATTTTCGCTTTTATTTGCGGGCGTAGTTCAGTGGTAGAATAGCTCGTTGCCAACGAGTAGATCATGGGTTCGATCCCCATCGCCCGCTTTTAGTACTCATGCACAATCGTGTAAGTATTTTTATTTTTCTAAAAACATAAAACAATATAAAGAATAGATGTGAGTTACTTAAGTTTTTTATGAAAGAACATCTCAATTTTAATTAAATACAATAAAAATAATATGAATCTATCACAAATATCAGGATATAAAATTGTTTTGCTTGGTAGATCAAATGTTGGAAAATCAAGCCTTTTTAACAGATTTGTTAGGAAAAGAAAAGCTATAATATGTAAAAATTCTGGGACAACAAGAGACAGGAATGATTGTGATGTATTATGGAGAGATAAGTGGTTCACTATCACAGATACTGCTGGATATGGATACGATATTTCTGTTTTTGCAAAAGATATGTTACATCAAATTATGCTTGCTTTAGCGCAATCTGATCTAGTGTTGTTTGTGGTTGATGGTAAATTTGGAATTCATTCGTTAGATGTAAAAATTATTCAATATATTAGACTTAATTTTAATCTAAAAAAGGTCATTCTTGTTGTGAATAAGATAGATACTCAAATAGATGAACAAAATGGATATGAATTCTATAAAATGGGTATTAAAGATGTTTTTTTTGTTTCCGCAATTCATGGTCGAAATATAGATGTTTTACTGGATAAAATTTGGGATAATATAGAGTATAGGAAAATTATTAAAAAATCTCAAAAAATAATAAAAATTGCTTTTGTTGGCAAGCCAAATGTTGGAAAATCTTCTTTTATAAATGCTCTTGCTAAAGAAGAGAGAAGTATTGTTCATAGTATTCCATGTACCACAAGAGATTCTATTAGTGTACGCATTACAATTAATAACAAAACCTATATTATTGTGGATACTGCTGGATTAAATAGAGATAGTAAAATAAATGATAATATGAGATATCTTTCATCATTAAGTACAAGTTATGCTATTGATGATGCAGATGTTGTGATTCTTGTTGTAGATGCTTCATATGGTATAGGTGATACCGAAATTAAAATAGCAAGGTTATTAAAGCATAAAATAAAACCTGTTATTGTAGTTGTAAACAAATTTGATTTAGTAAAAAACAAAAAAGAAAGTCAAGATTTTTTTAGAAAACAATTAAGAGAAAAAATAAAGTTTATGAATTGGGTTAATATAATGTTTATGTCTGTTAAATTGAATCAAAATTTAGAAAAAATTTTTAGTGAAATTGATTCCGTTTTTAAAGAATATTCGAAGGAAATTACACAAAATGATCTTGATCATGTAATAAGAGACGCTATTATAAAAAAAACTTATATAACCAAAGGCAAAATATTAAAATTTAAAAAATATGAACAAGTTTCCTCAAAACCTCCTTTTTTTGTTTTTTTAGTAAACAATACAGATATTGTACATTTTTCTTATAAGCGCTTTCTTGAAAATTGGTTGAGGACAAAGTTTGGATTTAATGGCACACCAATAATATTAAAGTTTAAGAAATATCTAAAAAGTAACAATTAATAAGAGAGTGTAATATAGAATAAGATGTTTATAAAAGTTGTATATGTAGTTTTTACGTATTTATGTGGATCAATTCCTTTTGCATATATAATTGCAAAAGGAAAAAATATTGATATACGCAATGTTGGATCTGGAAATGTTGGTACTACTAATGTTTTGAGATGCATAGGGAAAAAAGCAGGAGCTATTACGCTCGTAACAGATATTTTAAAAGGCTTTTTACCCATGTATTTTGCAACATTAATGTATGATTCTATTAGTTATAACGTTATTGTTGCTACATTTGCAATTTTGGGCCAAATGTTTCCAATTTTTTTAAATTTTCATGGTGGCAAAGGTGTTGCTATAGGATTTGGAGTGTTTTCTGTAATAATGACATTTCCACTATTCATAGCTTTTTCTATTTTTTTTATAATTTTTATGATTTCAAAATATGTTTCTGTTGGAGTGATATGTGCAACTATTAGTATTCCTATAATATCTTATTATCTTGGATATGATGTGAAATATGTAATATTTTCTTTTATAATTGCTGTATTAATTATTTATAAGCATAAATCAAATATTAATAGACTAACAAAAGGAATAGAAAATAAACTTGAAGTATTTAAAAAATAAATTGTATCATATCTTTAGAATTTTATGTTAATTAATAATAATAGGAAAAGTAAAGATGACTAAACGCGATATAGTAGTAATGTTGTCAAAAATATTAATGTCAAAAAGAGAAGCTTATGGATTTGTTAATAAGGTATTTGAGGAAATGTCAAATGCTTTGAAAAGAGGGCAAAAAGTTATTATAAGTGGTTTTGGGAGCTTCAATGTGATTGAGACTAAAACAAAAAATGGGAGAAACCCTAAAACTGGTGAGAAACTTATTATTGCGCCAATGAAAAAAATAAAATTTAAACAGTCTAAAAACTTTTTTGAAGAATAAGATTAGAATTAGAAGAGGATTAAAAAATGTTCCAAGTTCCTACAATTCCTGATAAAGAATATTTTGGTATTGGGGAAGTTTCTCAAATAACATTAATTCCAAAATATACTTTGAGATATTGGGAATGTGAATTTAAGCTTTTAAGACCAGCAAGAAGTAATTCTGGCCAAAGAAAATATCGTAGAGAAGAAATAGAAATTATTTTTCATATCAAGGAGTTGTTATATGACAAACGTTTTACAATTGAAGGAGTGAAAAAATATCTTTTTTTAAATAAACGTAGAAATATAAATGTGCAGTCAGGTTCTAATTTTCAATACACTTTAGGTGTTGAATTTTTAAATGATATTAAAAGTGAACTAAGACATATTATAAAGCTGTTAAAAAAGTAAGGCACACCTTAGACAAAACAGTTTGTGTACGATAGTTTTATTATGGTATAAGTAGATTTTATGTGTTAAGAATATTGTTATGCTAGGATTTTATAAAAAAAATAAATGAAAAAAAAAGAATCAATAACAATAAATATGTTGAGACACTCTGCAGCACATATAATGGCTGCAGCTGTTGTGGAAATTTTTCCAGATGCAAAAATTGCTATTGGACCTCCAATAGAAAATGGGTTTTACTATGATTTTGATAAAATAAAACCTTTTACTGATAGTGATTTGTTAAATATTGAAATAAAAATGAGAGATATAATTAGTCGAGATTACAAATTTATACGTTTGGTTATACCTAAAGATGAAATAATTAAAGAATTTAAATCTAAAAACGAAAAATATAAAATTGAAATCATATCTAAAATTGAAGACAGTGAAATAAGTATATATAAGTTTGGGAATTTTATGGATTTATGTAAAGGTCCGCATATAAATTCAACTGGAGAATTAAAATATTTTAAGCTTCTTTCTGTGGCGAGTGCATATTGGCAAGGTGACTCTACCAAAAAACAATTACAGAGAATTTATGGTACAGCTTTTTTTAGTGAGCAGGAACTGAATAATTATTTAATAAATATTGAAGAAATAAAAAAAAGGGATCATAGGAAACTTGGTAAAGAGTTAGATTTATTTAGTATTAATGAAATTATGGGTAGTGGATTAGTCCTATGGCATCCAAATGGTACGATTTTAAGAAATGTTATTGAGAATTATTGGAAAAATCTTCATATCAAAAATGGATATAATTTGGTATTTACTCCTCATATTGCCAGTGAAAAGATTTTTAAAATTAGTGGACATACAGAAAATTATTCGGATAATATGTATTCTTCAATTAAGATTGATAAAAATCCATATCGTATAAAACCAATGAATTGTCCTATGCATTTAATGATATATAAAACAAAATTGCATTCCTATAAAGAACTTCCTATAAAATACGCAGAACTTGCCACTGTTTATAGATTTGAAAGATCAGGTGTTTTACAAGGACTTTTAAGAACTAGAGGATTTACTCAGGATGATGGACATATTATTGTTACACCTGATCAACTTGAAAAAGAAATATCAAAAGTTTTTGTTATGGCTATTGATTGTTTAAAAATATTTGGATTTTATAATTATAAAATTTTTTTTTCTACAAGACCTAAGAAAAAATATATAGGTGAAATAGCATATTGGGAAAAAGCTGAAAAATCTCTGGAAAATGCTTTAAAAAATGCAGGTTATTTCTATAATATTGATGAAGGTGGAGGAGCCTTTTATGGACCTAAAATAGACATAAAAATAGAAGATGTTTTAGGAAGATTATGGCAATGTTCAACAATTCAATTTGATTTTAATCTCCCTAGCAAATTTGATATTACTTTTATCAATTCGTTAGGCAAAAAAAATAGACCATACATGATTCATAGAGCACTGTTAGGTTCTTTAGAAAGATTTATAGCTATACTTTTAGAACATTATTCTGGTATATTACCCTTTTGGCTTTCTCCAATTCAAGTTGTGTTAATAAATATTGATAATAGGCAATATGGGTATTGCCAAAAACTGCATCAAGAACTACAAAAAAATGATATAAGAATTGTTTTTGATGGTAGTAATGAAAAAATTGGTTATAAAATAAGAAAATATTCATCTCAAAAAATCCCTTATATAATTGTTGTTGGTGATAAAGAAAAGAATGATAAATCTATTTCTGTAAGAATAAGAGGTAATAAAAATTTAGTTAATATGTCAATAGATAAATTTATTTCAATCGCAAAAATTAGAAATTTACCAGGTTGTGATTAGTTATATATATAGCGATAAAATTTTGTAGTGCAATGAAAGTATACGGAAATTATGGAAAATATTATTAATATTAATGAAATAAATAATTTACTTACGATAAACATTAGCGAAGAAGAAGTAAATATTATATTGAAAAAAGCAAAGCAATTAAAAGGATTAACACTTAAGGAATCATCTGGATTGCTATCTATAAAAAATCCAAAACTTCTAAAAGAATTATATGATGCTGCATTTTTTGTAAAAAAATCTATATATGGTAAACGTATTGTTATGTTCGTTCCACTGTATATAAGTAACATCTGTGCTAATAAATGTCTATATTGTGGATTTGCGTTAAATAATAATTTTATAACAAAAAAAAAACTTACAGTTTATGAAATAAAAAATCAAGTTAAGTTACTTCTTAAAAGAGGGCACAAACGCATTTTAATGGTTGCAAGTGAAATGATATCTTCAGATGAAAATATTAATTATTATATTGAAGCAATTAAGACAATTTACTCAACAGAGTATAACAATAATAAAATAAAAAGAGTTAATGTTAATGTTGCTCCTATGGCAAGAAAAGATTTTAAAAAATTAAAAGACGCAAATATAGGCACTTATCAAGTATTTCAAGAAACTTATCATAAACAAACTTACGAAAAGCTTCATATCTATGGGCCAAAAAGCGATTACAATAATCGTTTAAATGCAATAGATAATTCATTTGTTGCTGGCATTGATGATTTTGGAATAGGAGTATTATTGGGACTCTACAAATATAACTTTGAAATTATTGCGATGCTAATGCATATAAAATATTTAGAAAAAAAATATAATGTTGGTCCACATACTATTTCTATACCACGTGTTAAACCTGCGTTTGGATCTATATATGCATCAAATCCTGAATATCCAGTTACTGATGAAGAATTAAAAAAAATTGTTGCTATTTTGAGATTATCTGTACCATATACTGGAATAATATTGTCAACGCGTGAAACTTCAAATTTAAGAGATATTCTTATAAAACTTGGTGTGTCACAAATAAGTGTTGAGTCAAAAGTAATGCCTGGTGGATATAATGATGAGGATACAATGAATAGTGACAAATTAGAAGGTCAATTTAATTTAAATGATCAAAGATCCCTTAATGAAATGGTTAAATCATTACTTTTAAATGGTTTTATTCCAAGTTTTTGTACTGCATGTTATAGAACGAAAAGAACTGGTAAGTTTTTTATGGATTTAGTAAAACGTGGTGAAATGAAACGTATGTGTAATATAAATGCTCTAATTACATTGAAAGAATTTTTAGATGATTTTGCTGATGATATTGATGTAAAACAATTAGGATATAAGATTATTGAAGTTGAAAAAAAAATGCTTAATGATGTTGATTTTAATTTAATATCAGAAATTTTTTGTAAAATTAGCAATAAAATTCGTGATAAATATATTTGACTACTGTTTTTAAAAAAAGTATACTGTTGACATAAAATATGCCAATTTTGTATAATAAGTGTATAAAAAAATATTAATGTAGTTTGTGTTTTATTTTAGATATGTATGTAGTTTGGACTGATCATATAACATATACATATATACAATATATTAAAATATACATATAAGTATACATATAAGAATATATAAGGAGGGTAAAAAATGATTAGACCATTAGGTGAAAAGGTTTTAGTTAGGCCTACAGAACTTAAAGAAGTAAAGAAAGGAGGCATTATTATTCCTGATACAGCTAAGGAGAAACCACAAGAAGGAGAAATCGTAGCAGTTGGAACTGGTAAAAAAACTGAAGATGGAAGGGTTATAGCTTTAGATGTAAAAAAGGGTGACAAAATACTTTTTGGAAAATATTCAGGAACAGAAGTTAAAATTGATAATAGAGAGTACCTTATAATGTCACAAGATGATATTTTAGGAATTATTGAATAAGTCTCAAATATAAAAATAATTAATAAGGAGAATATAACATGCCGAAACAATTAGTTTATAATGATGAGGCTCGTAAAGCTATTAAAAATGGTGTTGACAAGCTTGCTGATGCAGTAAGTATTACTCTTGGACCTAAAGGTAGATATGTTGTTCTTGATAAAAAATTTGGTTCTCCTACAATTACAAATGATGGTGTTACCATTGCAAAAGAGATTGAATTGGAAGATCCTTTTGAAAATATGGGGGCACAGCTTGTAAAAGAAGTTGCTTCAAAAACTAATGATATAGCTGGTGATGGAACAACAACTGCCACTGTTTTAGCACAATCTTTTATAAACGAAGGATTAAAAAATATTACTGCAGGAGCAAATCCAAATCACATAAAAAAGGGAATTGAAAAAGCTGTTGTTGCTGTTATAAATGAGCTTAAAAGAACAGCAAAACAGGTTAAAACTAAAGAAGAAATTGCACAAATTGCTTCTATTTCTGCAAGTGATAAGGAAATAGGTAATTTAATTGCTGATGCTATGGAAAGAGTAGGAAAAGATGGAGTAATAACCGTTGAAGAAGGAAAATCTTCAGAGACTGCTCTTGACGTTGTTGAGGGTATGCAATTTGATAGGGGATATAATTCTCCTTATTTTGTAACTGATACCGAAAGAATGCAAGGTATTTTAGAAGATCCATATATAATAATTACTGATAAGAAAATAAGTTCTATGCAGGAAATTCTTCCATTGCTTGAGAAAATTGTACAAGCAGGTAGACCTTTTATGATTATTGCTGAAGATATAGAAGGCGAAGCTCTTGCAACTTTAGTTCTTAATAAAATTCGTGGAACACTTAAAGTTATAGCCGTAAAAGCACCAGGATTTGGTGATAGAAGAAAAGAAATGCTTCAGGATATAGCTATACTTACAGGTGGAACCGTTATTACGGAAGAAACAGGATTGAAACTTGATAAAGCTACCATTGATCTTCTTGGTCAAGCGAAAAGAGTTGTTGTAGATAAAGAAAATACTACTATTATTTCTGGACTTGGAAATAAAAGAGAGATTGAATCAAGAATATCTCAAATTCGTAAAGAAATAGTAGATACAAAATCAGAATATGATAAAGAAAAACTTCAAGAAAGATTAGCAAAATTGGTTGGTGGTGTTGCAGTTATAAATGTTGGTGCTGCTACAGAAACAGAAATGAAAACAAAAAAATTTAAAGTGGAAGATGCTTTAAACGCAACTAGAGCTGGTGTTGAAGAAGGTATAGTTTCTGGTGGCGGTGTTGCACTTCTTAAAGCACAGTCAGTTTTAAATGAAGTTAAAGCTATAAATGTTGACGAAAAAACAGGTATTGAAATTGTTTGTAAAGCTTTAGAGGGACCAATAAGGATGATAGTTGAAAATTCTGGTATTGAAGCTTCAATAATAGTTGATAAAATCAAAAATTCAAAGGATACATCGTTTGGGTATAATGCTGATACTAATGAATATGTTGATATGATAAGAGCTGGAATAGTTGATCCAGCAAAAGTTACAAGAACAGCCTTAGAAAATGCTGCGTCTATAGCTGGACTTATACTTACAACAGAAACATTAATAACTGATATTCCTGAAAAGTCTTCTAAAGGACCTATGGGAGGCTCACCAGGAGGAATGCCACCGATGCCAGAATATTAATAATTAGCTATAAAAATATATTTTGTTTTATTTATTTTAAGATTTATAGTTCTATAAAGAAGGTTCATAAAAAATTCAGAATATATTACGTAGTTATTTGTTAGGATAATCAATTTTTTATCAATTCTCTTATAGTATTTAAAAACTATAAGAGAATTGATTTTTTGGTTAGATCTTATTTTTATTTTTTATTTAAAAGTTATTTTCTTGGATGTGCTTTTATATAAATTTTCTTTAAACTTTCTATAGTAACATGTGTGTAAATTTGTGTTGTAGATAAATTTTCATGACCAAGCATTTCTTGAACACTTCTCAAATCACAACCTCGATCAAGTATATGTGTCGCAAATGTATGTCTTAAAGTATGAGGACTCACCTTTTTTTTAATGCCAGCTTTAATAAAACATTTATGTAAAATTCTTCTTATTGTCCTTTGATTTAACCTTTTAAAACGATTACTTAAAAATACTGGAGATTGTGTATTATTGTAAAAACTTGAAATATTGCGTTCGTTTATATATTTTTTTATAACATTAAGACATTGATTACCGATTGGTATAATTCTTTCTTTATTACCTTTTCCTTTCACAGTAACAGTATTTAATGTAAAATTTATATTTTTTAGATTTAAATTAACAAGTTCTTCAATCCTTAATCCACAAGAATATAAAATTTCAATCATTGCTTTGTCTCTTAATTTTATATTAGATAAATTTAAAAGTGTATGCATTTCATTTTCAGTTAAGAATGCTGGCACTCTTTTGTTTTTTTTAGGTTTTGCTATATTTTCTAAAGGATTTTTTTCGATGAAATTATTTATCATCAAAAATTTATAAAAAGTACGTAATGATGACAATTTCCTTATTATAGTTGCATTGCTCAATTTTTTCTTCGTATCAGTATTAAGTTCCTGAAAAAAAAACCTTACGTCATATCTAGTAGCATTACAAAATTTTAAATGTTTTTTTTGTAAAAAAAACATAAAATCATATATATCTTTTAAATAAGCTCTTATTGTGTGTGATGAAAAATTTCGTTCAGCTTTAAGATATTTTTCAAATGAGTTTACTCTAATTTTATTACTTTCTAAACTTTGTTGATATTTATTCATTTTTATTAAATTTTATTTTTGTTGTTAATTTCTATTCCATGTACATTATACAAAAAAATCTTTTTGTATGAAATAATTTTTACAAATTATTTTTTGTTGCTTTCAATAAATCATTTTTAAATGATTTGTAAAATTTTTTTAGTACATCTTTTGCTTTAATTTTATTTTTAACAATTTTATCAAGTTCTTTTTCAACGATTGCAGTAAATTTAACGTTAATAATATTTTTAAAATATTTTAATAAAATATTATTAACAGCAATCCCAAGATACGTAGGAGAAATTTTTTTGTCAGACATAGTTTTTACGTATAGTTTATTTGAAATTATTTTAAATATTGTACTATAAGTTGATGGTCTTCCTATACCGTATTTCTCTAATATTTTAATTAAACTTGCTTCATTGTAACGATTGGGAGGACATGTAAAATATTGTTTAGATGTTATTTGTATAAGATGTAATTTATCATTTTGATTTAATTGTAACAATTCTTTTTGTTCTTTGATATGATTATTCATTGTATCAAAAATTTTTAAAAATCCATTAAAAAACAATATATCACTCGAACTTTCAAATAAATAATTTTTTGCAGAAATCTTGATTATTGTTCTATTATAAATAGAGTCAGCCATTTGACTTGCTAAAAATCTTTTCCATATTAAATCATAAAGTTTAAACTCATCAAATGATAAAAATTGTTTTATTTTTAAT
The DNA here is from genome assembly GCA_031273925.1 of Endomicrobium sp. Lineage (GTDB taxonomy): Bacteria > Elusimicrobiota > Endomicrobiia > Endomicrobiales > Endomicrobiaceae > Endomicrobiellum. Next base: position 185,394 of record JAISQW010000005.1, read on the forward strand.
GGAGTTTTATCTATAAATGTAGGTCTTATAGCTTCATGTGCTTCTTGTGCTATTTTTGATTTTGTCTTATAAGTTCTTGGAATATTTGGGACAAAACTCTCTCCAAATGACAATCTAATAAATTTTAATGCTTCACTATAAGCTTTCATAGCAACATTCAAAGAATCAGTTCTAATATAAGTTATAAGACCGGTAGGAATATTCTTACCAATACATATACCCTCGTAAAGTCTTTGCCCTATAAACATTGTTTTTGAAGTTGAAAAACCAAGTTTTTTAAAAGCATCTTGTTGCATTGTAGAAGTAATATATGGTGGCTGAGGAGAACGTTTATATTCTTTTCTTTCAATTGATTGAACAGTATAGATTGCATCTTCAAGATCTTTTAATATTATGTTAGATTGTTCTTTATTTTTAATAGTGAATTTATCAAATCTAATTTTGTCTTTTGAAAAAATTTGGGCATTAATAACAATCGTATTTATTCCAGATTTTGATACTTCTAATTTAATATCCCAATATTCTACTGGTTTAAATTTTATAATTTCTTTTTCTCTATCACATATAATCGACAAAACGACAGATTGTACCCTTCCAGCAGATAATCCAAATTTCACTTTTTTCCATAAAAAAGGAGAAAGTTCATATCCTACTATTCTATCTAAAAGTCTGCGTGTTTGCTGACTGCTAACAAGCAACATATTCAATTTGTTTTTAGGATGTTTTATAGATTTAATAATTGCCTCTGGTGTTATTTCAGTAAATGTAGATCTTAAAAATCTGGAATTTGGAATTTTTAAAATTTCTTTTAAATGCCATGCAATAGCTTCTCCTTCACGATCAAAATCTGTAGCAAGATAGATTTTGTTAACTTTTTTAGCTAGTATTTTTAAATTTGTTATGAGTTTTTTCGCTTTAGGTATGATTACATATTTAGGCTTAAAATTATTTTCAATATCAACTCCAATGTCATTTTTAGGTAAATCTCTTACGTGACCATAAGAGCTTTTTACAATAAAGTTTTTACCTAAAATTTTTGATATTGTTTTTTCTTTAGTTGGAGATTCTACTATAATTAAACTTTTTATCATTTACTTTATCTTGATTATTAGTATAAAATTCAGTATAATTTTGAGCGTAAATTTATTAATTTACCTTGTAAATTTGTGCTATTACTATAATTTTTATTTAATAATTTTGCAAGCATATGAAAATTTGATATTTCAATAAGTATGTGTTATACTAAAAAGGTATTAAGTTCATATCACATACACAAAATAATTCTACTAAATAATGGTATATGACTGGAATTTTATATATAGTTCCTACACCTATAGGAAATCTTGAAGATATAACTCTTAGAGCTTTAAGAATTCTTAGAGAATGTAATTTGATTGCCTGTGAAGATACAAGACGCAGTTTAAAACTTTTAACACATTTTAATATTTCAAAACCTTTACTAAGTTTTTATTCTTATAATGAACAACACAAGTGTGAATATATAATAAATAGATTATTAAGTGGTGACAAAATTTCGCTTATTTCAGATGCTGGAACTCCTGGCATTTCAGATCCTGGTTATTTTTTGATTAATAAAGCAATAAGTAAAAAAATAAAAATAGAAACTTTGGCTGGAGCATGTGCTATAACTACTGCTCTTGTAGCCTCAGGTTTTCCTACAAATGGTTTTGTTTTTTGTGGTTTTTTAAAGAGAAAACGTTCTAAAATAGAAAAATATTTCTTAAAACTTCTAAAATTTGAAAAGACAATTATTTTTTATGAATCTCCTTATAGATTACTTAAAACAATAAAAATATGTGAAAACATATTTGGAGAAAGTGCTAAAATTTGTATTGCAAAAGAAATGACAAAGAAGTTTGAAAAATTTATAAGAGGAACTATTAAAGATGTTTTAAATATTATGATGAGCAATAACAGTTTACTAATAGGAGAATTTGTAGTTTTGATATATCATAGATATGATAAAAAAATAAATAAAAATGAAAAAATGGTGGACATGGAGAAAGAAAATAAATGATTAAAGTATGTATTGTTGGTATAACTGGATATGTTGGAGAAGAGCTTTTAAAAATTCTTTCAAAACATCCAAATGTAAAAATAGTTGGAGTCTATGGTAGGGAATTATCACATGAAAAAGATTTAAAAGATATATATAAAGATTTTGATTTTTTGAATTTGAAAATAAAACCAATGGATATAAAAGAAATTATATCTAGCTGTGATGTTGTATTTTTTGCTTTACCTCATGCAGTAACTTTTAAAATTGTTCCATTTTTTATAGGAACAAAAGTAAAAGTAATAGATTTATCTGCAGATTTTAGATTAAAAAATCTTGAAGTTTATGAAAAATGGTATAAAACAAAACATTGTGTTACTTTTAAAAAAAATATAAATCATGCTGTTTATGGTTTGTCTGAACTTAATGCTGCAGAAATAAAAAAAGCCTGTTTAATTGCTAACCCAGGATGTTATCCAACAACAGTTATCTTAGGATGTGCTCCTATTATAAAAAGCAATTTTATAGATTTAAAAAATATAGTTATAGATTCAAAAAGTGGTATTTCAGGAGCAGGTAGAAAAGCTGCAAAAGAATATTTTGATAATGAATATCCAAATTTTAAACCATATAAAATTGCTGGCACTCATAGACATATTCCTGAAATAGAACAAGAACTTTCAATTTTATCTGGAGAAAATGTAATAGTGAGTTTTACACCACATATTATTCCCATACAAAGAGGAATGCTTTCAACAATTTATATGAATCTTACAAAAAATATTTCAACATCCTTCTTAATTGAAAAATATAAAGAATTTTATCATAATAAACGGTTTGTGAGAATTTTGAAAAAAGATATGATTTCTGAAACAAAAAATGTTGTAAATACAAATTATTGTGAAATTAGTATAAAAGTTGATTATAGAACAAAAAAACTTATCATAATTTCAGCTATAGATAACTTAATTAAAGGAGCTTCAGGACAGGCAGTTCAAAATATGAATATTATGTTTAATCTATCCGAAACTAAGGGATTAATGTAATTTTATTTTTTTATTAAAACTTTTATTACAAGTTACAAAATATTACAGTTTAAAGAGGAGAATTTAAAAATGCTGCCAAAAGGATTTAAAGTAGGAGGGATAAGTAGTTATCTATCAAACCAAAACTTAAAAAAAGATTTAGCAATTTTTATTTCAGACACACTTGCAAATACTGCTGGAATGTTTACTAGAAATATAGTTAAAGCAGCACCTGTTAATGTAAGTATTAATAGATTAAAAAACAGAGAAAAATTTTTTGGTATTGTTGCAAATTCAGGTTGTGCTAATGCCTGCACTGGAAGCAAGGGTGAACATGATGCTGAATATGTGTGTTCATTTATTGAAAAAGAATTTAATTTGATGAACGGTTCAATGTTGTGTGCCTCAACTGGTGTTATAGGACAATATTTTAATATTGTCGAAAATGATTTCCAAAAAAAAATAAATTTATTGAAGTCCAATATTGGAACATCTATAAAAAATGAAAATGATGCTGTATCAGCAATAATGACTACTGATACGTTTATAAAAAAAGGTTATAAAAAAGTTAAAAATAAAAATGGTGAAATTAAAATTTGGGGATGTGCAAAAGGTGCAGGAATGATATATCCAAAGCTTCAAACACCACTGCATGCTACGATGCTTTCGTTTGTTTTAACTGATGCAAAGATTTCTAATAAAGATTTACAAATTATATTAAAAAATTCTGTAGATCAATCATTTAATTGTATATCTGTTGATGGTGATACATCTACCAATGATACTGTTTTAGTTTTAGCAAATGGACAAAGTAATACAAATCAATTAACAGGTAATGATCTTATAAATTTTACAAAATCATTCAATGAACTTATGATAGATCTTGCTAAATCTATTGTAAAAGATGGTGAAGGTGCTACGAAATTTATTGAAATAGAAATAAAAAATGCTGGGACAAAAAAAGAAGCAAGATTTATATCTTCTACATTAGCCACATCTGTTTTATTTAAAACATCAATGTTTGGTGCTGATGCAAATTGGGGTAGAATTATTGCGGCAATAGGTAGATCAGGTGTGAACTTTGATCTTAATAAAGTTGACATATACATAGATAAGTATCAAATTTTGAAAAATGGAACAATATTATCTTTTTCAGAAAAAGAAATAAAAAAAACGCTACTAAAAAAAGAAATTAATATTATTATAGATTTAAAGTCTGGTACAGCAACATACAAGTATTATACTTGTGATTTTTCGTATGATTATATTAAAATAAATGGGTATTATAGAAGTTAATTAAAAAATACTATTATTAAATAGAAATAAAATTAAAATTATATTATGACACTAAAAATATCATCTACAAATAAATATTCATGTAAAATAACAGCGAAAATATTAAAAAAAGGAGGGATAGCTATTGTACCAACTGATACGGTATATAGTTTCATTATTGATGTTTTTAATATCGAAGCACAAAAAACATTATATAAAATTAAGATGAGAAGTTTAAAAAAACCTTTTATTTTAATGGTACATAATATTGATACTGCAAAATTATTTGTTAAAATTTCATATAAAATTTTGAATATAGTCAATAAATTTTGGCCTGGTCAATTAACCTTAATATTACCTGTAACTACGCTTGGTAAAATTATATCTGGTGGAAGAAAAAATTTAGGTGTAAGAATTCCAGACAATGATTTTTTGATAAATTTGTTAAAAGAAATAAATGGTCCTGCTTTTACAACTTCTGTTAATATAACAACAAAAAAAAGTGCAAAAAATATAAACGACGCTATGAATTTTTATGACATAGTGGATGTTATAGTTGATGGTGGTAAATGTAGGTTTTCATTTGAGTCTACAATTATAGATATGTCACACTTTCCATATACAATCGTTCGTAAAGGTTGTTTAAATGTTGATGATTTGAGTAATTTGAATAATATATAATTAGATAAATTATAATATAGGGGGTTGGTTAAAATGAAAAATATAAAGAAAAATGATATTGACATTTATAATTTATTAGTAAAAGAACTTGATAGACAGAAGGAAACTATAGAACTTATTGCTTCAGAAAATATAACTTCAGAGTCAGTAATGGAAGCTCAGGGATCATGTCTAACAAATAAGTATGCAGAAGGATATCCAAATAAAAGATATTATGGTGGATGTAAATTCGTAGATATGGTAGAGTCACTGGCAATAGAAAGAGCAAAAAGACTTTTCAATGTAAAATTTGTAAATGTACAGCCTCACTCTGGATCACAAGCAAACTTAGCGGTTCAATTAGCACTTTTAACTCATGGAGATACTATTATGGGACTTAATTTGTCAGATGGTGGTCACTTGACACATGGAAGTCCATATAATATTTCTGGTAAATGGTTTAATGTTGTATTTTATAATGTAAATAAAGAAACTGGATATATTGATTATGATGAAATTAAAAAACTTGCAATAAAATATAGGCCAAAATTGATAATAAGTGGAGGTAGTGCATATTCTAGGATTTGGGAATGGGAAAAAATTAATATTATTGCAAAGAGTATAAATGCGTATCATATGGCTGATATAGCTCATTATGCAGGATTAATTGCAGTTGGTATTTATCCATCACCAATAGAATTTGCGGATATTGTAACAACTACAACTCATAAAACCCTTCGTGGTCCTCGCGGAGGATTAATTCTTACAAATAATGAAAAACTTGCGTGTAAAATTAATTCTGCTGTTTTCCCAGGAGAACAAGGTGGCCCATTAATGCATGTTATAGCAGCAAAAGCTATAGCTTTTGCTGAAGCTCTTACACCTAAATTTAGGGAATACCAAAAACAAGTTTTATCTAATGCGAAAGTAATTTCTGAATTTTTAAAAAATAATGATATAAATATTGTTTCTGGTGGAACCAATTCTCATGTATTTTTAGTTGATTTGAGATCATTAAATGTTACTGGCAAAAAAGCACAAGAAACTTTAGAAGAAGCAGGTATAACTTTGAATAAAAATAAAATACCTTATGATACTGAAACATCTAGTATTGCATCTGGTATAAGAATTGGTACACCTGCTGTTACAACAAGAGGTATGAAAGAACAAGAAATGTTAAAAATATCTAAAGCTATAGTTATGGTTCTTAAAAATATTAATGACAAAAAGATAATTTGCAAAGAAAAATCAAAAATGTTAGAACTATGTCATGAGTTTCCAATTTATAAAGACTTAAAGTACTAATTCTATAAGTATAAGTATAGGTAATAAAATATAGTAATAAATTAAAATGGGGATGTGGTGTAGCCTGGTTTAACACGCTGCCCTGTCAAGGCAGAGAGCGCGGGTTCAAATCCCGTCATTCCCGTTTATATTATATAATAAATGTAATAAATGAATGTATATTTTTGGTACAGGACATAAAATTGGGATACAGTTGTTACAGTATTATTGTACTATTGTAGTGTAGGTTAGTGTAGTGTAGGTTAGGTATAGGTGTAGTAGTACACGTACTTATAATGAACTTGTATCCCAATACTATGACTATATATTACATATCACAAAAATCACAAAAAAAAGCAACTCCGAAATGAAACAACTAAAATTAAAATAAAAAAAAGTAATAATGTAATCTATTTTTTAAATTTTTGTTTTTTCTTTGTTCCAAATTAAGGCTGTTGATAGCATTGCAACAAGACATGATAAAGAAGCTATAATAAAACCTCCATACCAATCCCATTTTTCAATGATTAATGCAATACAAATACCAGAAAGAAAAGTACCAATGTAATGAAACAATCCTACAAATCCACATCCTGCTCCAACAGATTCTGTAGGTACTAAATTTGAGGCTACCATTGAACCAAGAATTTGAGGACCATCTGAAAAGAAACCAGCTAAAGATAAGAAAAATCCTATAATCCACCAAGCTGTTGTTGAAGTTGTAAATTTATATATACCTACAAAAGAAATAAATAATCCAAACAAAAATATAACAATAACAGGTACAGCGCGTCCTTTAAAAAATTTGTCTATTAAAATACCACCTGTAATACCACCAAAACAACCAACAAATGGCAATAAAGATAGTAAATAAGCAGCTTTACTTTTTGATATTCCTCTACTAACCATAAATAAAGTGCTCCAGTCCAATATAAATCCAAAAGAAAAATATACAAATATACCAGATATAGCAAGTATCCACATATTTAAATTTGTGAAAATATATTTTTTTAAAATTTGCCAATGAGTAAGATTACTTTTTACAATAGTGCTTGTTGTATCATTACGATAAATTTCAACTGGTGGTAATCCTAAAGATGTCGGTTTGTCTGTAAG